>NZ_JBAFWT010000007.1:0-163766 GCF_043195195.1 Roseixanthobacter psychrophilus | reverse complement strand
GAGGGTGGAGGCAATGGTCAGGGTCTTGGTCAGCGTGTTCATGATCTTCACTCCTGTTTGAGTGAGGACATATTAGTTTTCATGCAGCTCAAGTTTAATTCTACAGAGGTTTTTTCTTGTAACTCCTGGTTTACTTTGGGCTATCCTAAGGTATGGGATTGATGCGGCTAGGGTGCTGTTGGCCTTGCAGGACGGATCGCATCGGCCTGAGGCCCTGGAAAACGACACCGCGCGCGCGCTCACCGGGACCCGATTATCTCTGGGACCGGCGACCGATGGCCAGGAGAGCCGCTGCGAAGGCGAGCACAGCCAGCATCGCCCACGCCTCATTGATCGACAGGACGAGCGCAGCCTTTTCAACCAGCGGCCTCACCAGTGCCTCGACATCTGGGCTGACGGGAGTCTGCATAGGCGCCTGCACGAGGTCTGGCGGGAGCCCGACCAGGATTGCGGCACCCGCATCGCCGGCGAGCAGCCGTTGCCGGAGCGCCTCCGCATGGATCGGCACGCGCGTGAAGAGCACAGTATCTATCAGGGCGATGCCGATAGCGCCGCCGAGGTTGCGCATGAGGTTGAACAGACTGCTGGCGTCGGGAATGACCTCGGGCCGCAGGGTCCCCAGTGCAAGACGAGTCGGCGGGAGCAGACACAGCATGATTGCTGCGCCCCGTACCACCTGGGGCCAAAACATGCCGGCAAAATCGGTGTCGACGGTCGCAAAGGCGCTCATGGCAAGGCCGACGCCGAACAGGCAGAACCCGCAAACGGAAAGCAGCCGGGTGGAAACCCGCCGCTCAAGAGCAACCGCGACCGGGGACGTGAGCAACTGCGTCACCCCCGTCACCAGCATCACCATCCCGATGCCAAGCGGATTCTTTCCGCTCACAAGCCCGAGAAACGCCGGCATCAGATAGACCGAGCCGTAAAGCCCCATGCCCAGAACGAAGCTGAGGGCGCACCCGGTGGCAAAATCGGCATCGCGAAACGTGTCGAGCCGGAGCACCGGAGCACGCGCTAAAGTGGCCGGCCGCGCCGAGCCGAGCACGAACAGCGCTCCGCAGAGCGCGCTGATTGCGAACAGAGCGAGCACGAGGATGGACAGCCATCCCCGCTCCGGCGCCTCCTTCAAGCCGATTTCCAGCGCAACCAGGCTGAGGAACAACAAGCCAAGCCCGAGCCCATCGAGCGTGCGCAACACCTGGGGCGTCCATTTTTCCCGGTCCAGCAGCGCAAGGCCCAGACCGCAAGCGAAGACCCCTGGGAGCACGTTGATGAGGAACAACCAGTGCCAGGAGTATCGCGCCGTCAGCCATCCTCCGACCACCGGCCCCGCGACCGGGCCGAGAACCGCCAGCATGCCGGCCAGCGTCGTCGCCGGACCCTGGAGCCGATCGGGGAAAAGCAGAAAGACGGTGGAGAAGACCAAGGGGATCAGCATGCCGCCCGAAAACCCCTGCACCACGCGTGAGATGATCAGCATCTCAAAGCCGCCGCTGGCGGCGCAGGCGATGGAAGCGAGCGTGAATACCCCCACGGCGGCGGCGAACAACACCCGAACGCCGAACGCGCGCGTGAACAGGCCGGTAATGGCGATGGCTAGGATTTCGGCGGTGAGATAGGCGGTCTGGATCCAGCTGATCTGTTCGGGGTCGATGGCCAGTGCATCGCGAATGGCGAAAAGAGACGTGCTGACCACCTGAATGTCCAGGATGGCCATGAACATGCCGGTGCACATGGCGGCGAAACCGAGCCATGTGCGAAGCGTCGCGCTGCGTTCCCCGGACGCCGAGGGCCCGCTCACAAAGATGCCTCTACCGGAGCCGCGCCGGCGAGTGCCTCATTCTCCGAGCGGATGCGTACGAAGAGGACAGCCGCATTCGCCAAGGAAAAGAGCAGCGCAAACCAAGGGAGCCCGAAGGCGAGCGGCAGCAGCGCGATCTCGGCGACCACCACGACATAATTGGGGTGTGAGATGAACCGATAGGGGCCGTGCCGCACCAGCGGGGCGCCCGGCAGGATAATGATCCGCGTCGTCCAACGCGGACCGAGCGTCGCCAAGATCCACAACCGCATCGGCTGAAGCAGCAGGTAAGCAACCAACGGCACGGCAAAGACCGACCGTCCGGGCGCCAGGACCCAGAGTCCCGCCAGCCAAGCCGCGTGCATGACCACCATGACGGGATAATGGCCGTGCGCCATTTCCTTAGCACCCATCGCGAGGAGCCGAGACGTGTTGCGCTTCGCCAGCAGAAGCTCGCTCAGCCGCTGCAGCGTGACGAGGGCGAGAATGAGAACGGTAATCACCACGTACCTCAATGGCTGCTGCGGGCGAGGGACAGGACCGACGCGGTGAACCCCGGTCCCATCGAGACCAGCGTTGCTCGGTCCGGCAGGCCTTGCTCGATCACACGTTGGAGAATGAACAGCACCGTCGGGGCGGACATGTTGCCGAAATCGGCCAGCACGCCGCGCTCGTGGTCTAGCGCGCCCTGCTCGAGGCCGAAGGAGCGCTCGATCGCCGTCACAACCTTGGCGCCGCCGGGATGACAGACGAAGCGCCCGACCTCTGCGGTGGAGAGGTCCATGCGGGCAAGGATGCCCTCGACTGCCGGACGCAGCTTGGTGGCGGCGAAGGACGGTACATTCGGGTCCAGAATGACGCCGAAGCCCACGGGGTCGATGCTCCAGCCCATGATACCGAGAGATTCCGGCCAGAGGTGCTCGCCCGCCCCTTCCACAACGGCCAGCCCCTGCTCGCCGGCCCGCAGCACGCAGGCCGCAGCACCATCGCCAAAGAGGGCCGCCGAAATGAGATTGACCTTGTCGGGTCGATCCAAGCGAAACGCGAGGCTGGTCAACTCGACGGTCACCAGCAGCACCGTGGCGCCCGGCCGCGCCTGCGCCAGCCGCGAGGCTACGGCAAGCCCGGTGACCCCGCCTGCGCAGCCGAGCCCGAAGACCGGAAGCCGCTCGATATCGGGACGGAAACCCATGCGCTTGTGAACCACGGCATCGAGGCTCGGCGTGGCGATCCCGGTGGTGGAGACGAACACCACTGCATCCACGTCCTGCGCGGTGCAGCCGGCATCGGCGAGCGCCCGGTTCGCAACCTCAATGAAGAGCCTGCTTCCCTCTTCCGCATAGGCCGCGGTTCGCTCGGCCCAGTCGCGCGGCTGCAGATACCACTCCAGGGGGCGCGCCGTATATCTCCGCTGAATGCCGGTGCGTGCAAACACGCCGGCCATGGACTCCGAGCGTGTGAAGACATCGGCGAAAACATGGCGCATCGCCTCAGCCACATCTCGCTGCGTCACCATATTGGGGGGCACCGACGTAGCCAAGGACAGAAGACCTGGACGCGACCTGGTATCGCCTGCCGCGCGCCAATCACCTGGCCAATACCGCGGCTGAGGAGTGTGCAACATGATATACTCTTTCTGATACACCCCATCGCAAGATTTTCCGGAGAGAAGCCGGAGCTACGGGGGGTCGATTCAAGACGACAAATGCCGCGTGCACGGGCTTGCGGCCGCATATGGGTCGAAGGCGGCCGAGGTGCTCGCCACCCCACCGGCGGGAGGTGCGCCCGTTTCGAACGGCCTGCTGAAAATTAAAGTCAGTATCCGCCCTCAAAATCGCGCAAAAATATTTGGTGCGGCTCTGCGTTTTCTTTGGGTGAGTAGACACCGGCAAGGGCGCTGTGCAGCACCCCGACACCGAGGAAGATCAGCGTGGAGAGCGAGATCAGGATCTTAAGGTGCGCCTTCATGTCGAACCTCCAGCGTTACTAGCTGGGATATTATGAGAGAGCGGAGAACATCGATAAATTGTATCGAGATATTTTTTCAGAATATAATAGTTTAGGTGTAGAAAACCTTCGTATACCGTCTGTTTTTGCCACTGGGAAAGCTGTGGCAGGCGGGCCGAAAGGAAGGCATCGAGAACACTTTCGGAGGCAGCGGGCAAACCCGGAACGTCGGCGTGCAGGCCGGCCCGTGGCAAGCCGTTAAAGCCGAGTGGTAAGCACTCCCCCCGATTGCGCCTAAACTCGGGCAAACCACCGTATGATTCAAATCAAGGGCTTTTCGCTTCATGGTGAGGATAAATACGGGAACCCGAGGTGGAATCGGGCCTCCCCCAACGCAAAGGATCTCCTCCGTGTCCAAGTATCCATTGATCACCATTGTCGATGACGACGATGCCGTGCGCACGGCGATAGAAAGTCTGGTGCGCTCGCTCGGTCTGCGGACCAGCTCGTTCGCGTCAGCAGATGCATTCTTGCATTCGGATCGGGTGGAAGACACTGCCTGCATCATCACCGATGTGCAGATGCCGGGCATGTCGGGCGTGGAGTTGCAGTCACATCTGCGTCACATCGGCAATTCCGTGCCGCTTATCTTCATCACCGCATTTCCCGAGGACCGCATTCGTCGGCAGGTGATGGCGGCGGGCGCCGTTGGATTTTTAAGCAAGCCATTCGACGGCAGCGCCATGATCGACTGCATCGATCTCGCTCTGTCGACGGCCTCGTGACCACCCGCGGCTCCCTCGGTGCCTCAGGCAGCGAGGCCGACATGCCGAGTGCCGCCTTACCCTGTCGTTGCGTCATACCTCCCAGCGCAACGATGCACGTCCGCAATAGCCTCAGTCAACGAACAGAATAAACTAAACAATTTCTTCATTCTATATAATAAACCACTCTGGGGCCATACCAGAATGTCAAATATGTGGCCCGCCCAATTCATATACTTCTGTATATATTTCTTATCCAAATATGCGGCAGATGAATACTGCTGAATAATATCGAGGGTCGACGACCCGCCGCATGATTAGCGGCATAACAACCCCTCGGAGACACTCCAGTGAACAAATATGCACTTGCTCTTTCCGCAGCTCTTATCGGCGTGGTCGGAGCCACCAGCCTCGCCTCGGCACAGCCCATGTCCTACGGCGCAGCCGCGGCCGCCCACCAGCGTCAGGCTCAGCGAGCCCAGCAGGCGCCTCAGGATAATGCAACGGCCAATTACAGCACCGACGAATACTCTTTGCTGCGCGGCACACCGATGGACCACGATCCCCACTGGGGCCCGGCTCAGGACGCTAACCAGTACTGACCTGACGTCCTGACCCGAGCAGAGGCCCATCAGGCTGAGAACGAGGCGTCTCGTTCTCAGCCTGATTTTTTGCGCCACAATAATCGATATTATTCGCGAATCATTTCAAGAATTAAAAGTACGACACACTTGAATGTGAGCTGATTTTTGGAACGAATAATGCGGTAATATTAGTATATATATAGTACATCCACCTGCAAAAATATAACCGGTCCGCAGGGCGCCGGATCGCGCGACGCGACCTACGCATGTCACTGAACGCACATGCCACTGGAGAAGGAGACGCAAGATGGCCGAGCAGGACGGCGCACAGCGCTACCGATTGTGGCCGCTCAGAGGTCGCCTGCTGGCCGGTGTCGCAGCAATTGGCCTCCTCACCGCGGGCCTCGTCGCGGGCTTTGGCTATGTCGGCGGCTATTTTTCCCCGCGCCGCCTGACCCAGACCAAGATCATCGACACGTTCGAGACGGTAAACGGCGTCAATCCCGGATTCCGACGCAATCACGCGAAGGGCGTGTGCTTCGAGGGGCATTTCGACAGCAACGGCGCGGGAGCGGCACTCTCCAAGGCGACGGTCTTCGCCGGTGGCAGCGTGCCTGTGATCGGACGGTTTGCTGTCGCCGTGGGACGCCCGTTCGTGCCCGATAACGAGACCCAGGTCCGCAGCATGGCCGTGAGCTTCCGCCCGCCCGGCGCAGAAGAATGGCGCACCGGGATGAACGACATCCCGGTCTTTTCCGTCAAGGATGCCGAGGGCTTCTACCAGCAATTGGCCGCCGCTGAGCCGGATTCAGTCACCGGCAAGCCTGATCCCGAGAAGATGAAGGCGTTCCTTACCGCGCATCCCGAGACGGTGCGTGCGGTAAAACTGATCCGCGCAAGACCTTTTTCTACCGGGTTTGAGAATGCCAGCTATAATAGCCTTGATGCATTTCGCTTCGTGAACGCCGATGGCGTATCTACACCGGTGCGCTGGGCAATGGTCGCCGTCGATCCTTTCGTCCCCGAAACGCAGCACCCGCAGGCGACCGCCGACAAGAACTTTCTCTTCGATGGATTGATCGCCCGCCTGATGCGCGGTCCCCTCCAATGGCATCTGGTGGTCACGGTCGGCCAGCCGGGGGACCCCACCAACGACGCGACCCTGCCCTGGCCGAACGAGCGGCAACGCATCGACGTAGGAACCCTGAGCGTCGATCACCTTGAGGCCGAAGGCCCAGGCAATTGCCGCGATGTGAATTTCGACCCCCTGGTTCTGCCCTCCGGCATCGAACCGTCTGATGATCCGCTGCTGAGCGCCCGGTCGGCGGCCTATTCCACGTCCTTCACGCGGCGAGCCGGCGAGGCGAAGACACCGAGCGAAGTCCATGTTCCCTCGCAGCAGAAAGGCAGCTGACCATGGAGCAGATGCGGTTTTCAATTCCCTCGCGGATCCTGCACTGGGCGATGGCAGCGATGATCCTGGCCATGCTCTTCATCGGCATTGGCATGGTCGCCTCGCTGGCGGATTATCATTGGCTGGTTTCGATCCATCGCCCGCTCGGGATCGCGATCCTCATCCTCGTCACCATCCGCCTGGTGAATCGGCAGGTCAACCGGCCGCCGCCGCTGCCGCAGGACATGCCCGCCTTTCTGCGCATCGCCGCGCACGGCTCGCATGTTCTGCTGTACGGGCTGATGTTCGCCGTCCCGCTGGTCGGCTGGGGCATGCTGTCGGCGGCGCGCTATCCGATCGTGCTGTACGGAGCCTTCGAGCTACCGCCGATCCTGCCGCAGAGCGATCTGCTCTTCGCCTGGCTGAGGACCGCCCACACCGTGCTCGCCCTGGCGCTGTTTGTGACCTTCCTGGTCCATCTCGGCGCAGCGCTCATGCACGCCCTGGTGTTCCGCGACGGCGTGTTCGGGAGCATGTCTCCGCTTGCCTCGCGGGAAGCGGCCGGCGCGGAACCGCGCGTCCAGCAGTCCCAGGGCGGGTAAATGCATGACATTTGCGGCGTCTTGCTGCCGCAAGGACGCGCCGAGACGGGCATGAGACGCGGCACCGACGCTCTCCGGAAGGACCTCAATCAGCTGTTGCAGGCGACGACATGATTGGCGCGGTTGGCACACCGCCACTGATAGGGTGTATCGCCGACAAAACGGCGAAAGACGGTCGTGAAATGCGCCTGGGTCTGAAACCCGACGCTGAGTGCGATCTCGACCAGAGAGGTCGAAGTTTCGGTCAGCATCTCCTGCGCCCGCTCGATACGGCAGCGCAGGAGGAATTCGTGCGGACGCATCCCGGTGGTCGCGCGGAACTGAGCCGCAAAATGCATGCGACTGAGGCCCGAGGCGGCTGCCATATCGGAGAGGGTGACGGTTTCGGACAGATGTTCGTCAACAAACGTGGAGACACGCTTGAGCCGCCATTTCGGCAGGCCCGTCTTGGGCCGGCACGACGGCTCCGCCGGCGGGTCTTGCAGATCGCTTCTCGCCTCTCCCTGCGCCTCAAGGAGGCGGGTCAGGATGGAAAAACGAATAGCCTCGGCATAGGTACCGGCGAACTCCCCATCGCTGTGCTCGGCAGCTTCAAGGGCGCGCGAAAGGCGCTGCAGGGTTGGGTCGGTCGCTGCAAGGCGGACCGAATTCAGGTTGTCGGCAGGAAAGTCCAATGGCTTCGGGACGCCGTTGAAGGAAACGGAACCTTCGGCATTGGCCCAATCCAGGCGATCCGCGAACGACGACAAGATATCAAGCGACATAGCAGCGGGCCTCTATTCTCGGAGTTCAAGAAGCCGCTGCCTGATATCGTCGCACGCCTCCCGTTGCGTGAGCGAGCTGAAAGTATTCGCCCCCATTCGCATTGGGCCGCATGGTGAATCGACGCACCAAGGCATCGGCCGGCTGTACAAAGGAGTTTAATCGCCCGCCCGACAGGCTCCATTCTACCTGAGTTTGCGGGGTCATATGCTGGGGTCGGCCCGCACATACCTTCGTATATGAGCCGCTTCTTGGCATTCCTGCGCGGTGAAGAAGCAAACATCCGGCTTTCCTGAAAGAGAAGGCTGCGAACCTGTGGCAATGAAGATCAAACGTTCCTCCCCTGAAGGCTCGTCAACCATGTCGAACGCAAAAGCGCGGCGGCTCACACTCACGATCCTGGCCGCGGCGGGCATCGCTGCCGCGGCCTATGCCGGCCTATGGCGTACCGACCTGCAGGGCGCGACACCCAAGGGCCCTCCCCCGGCGCCGCCGGCGGTGCCGGCCGAGGTTTCCACCGCGCAATTGCGCTCCGTTCCGATCTATCTGACCGGGATCGGAACGGTCGAACCGTTCAACACCGTCACCGTCCATTCGCGCGTCGACGGCGAGCTCCAACAGGTGCTGTTCCATGAAGGACAGGACCTGAAGAAGGGCGACCTGCTGGTGGTGATCGATCCACGCACCTTCGAAGCAGCCCTGGACCAGGCAAAGGCTCGCCTGGAGCAGGACACCGCCTCGCTCGACAATGCGCAATTGGACCTCACCCGGGACGTTCGGCTCGGGAAGAGCGATTTCGTGAGCGAGCAGACCACTGACAGCCAGCGCAGTACCGTTGCGCAACTCACCGCACAGATCGCCCAGGATCGGGCCATGATCAGCACGGCCCAGACGCAACTCTCTTACACTCAGATCGCCTCGCCCATCGACGGGCGCGCAGGCCTGCGCCTCATCGACCAAGGGAACATCGTCCACGCCACCGACACGACCGGCCTCGTGGTCATCAACCAGCTTCATCCCATCACGGTAATCTCGACCCTTCCCCAGGCTCAGGTCCCGGCGATCCGGGCGGCGCTCGCCGCCGGCAAGGTGGAGGCCCAGGCCATCTCGCGCGAGGATCGCACGGTCCTCGACGTGGGCATCGCCGAACTCACCGACAATCAGATCGACCCGCAAAGCGGGACATTGCGCGTGAAATCGGTATTTCCAAACAAGACGGATCGGCTGTGGCCGGGGCAGTTCGTGGACGTCAAGTTGCGTGTCGCGACGCTCGCCGATGCCCTGACCGTGCCTTCGGATGCAATCCAACGCGGCCCCGACGGAGAATTCGTCTTCGTCGTCGACAAGGATGAAAAGGTCACCGACGTGCCGGTGAAAGTCGCAAACATCTCCGACGGCATCGCGGTCATAGACAGCGGGTTGAAAGCTGGGCAGCGGGTCGTCGTTCGCGGGCAGTACCGGCTCGCTCGGGGTACGCGCATCGCCCCGACACCGATGGCCGGGGGCTGATCGCCATGTCACTCTCTTCCTGGTTCATCCGCCACCCCATCGGAACCTCGCTGCTGATGGCCGCGCTCTTGGCGGTGGGTGCGACCTGCTTTCCCCGCTTGCCCGTGGCTCCCCTGCCCTCCGTCGACTTTCCCACCCTGCAGGTTTCCACGCAGTTGCCCGGCGCCAGCCCGGACATCATCGCATCGTCCGTGACCCAGCCGCTTGAGCGTCAGTTCGGCGAGATCCCCGGCGTCTCGCAGATGACCTCGGTCAGCACCCTCGGCAACAGCTCCATCACCCTGCAATTCAACCTGGACGTGAATATTGATGGTGCCGCCCAGGACGTGCAGACGGCGATCAACGCGGCAGGCGGCCAGTTGCCAACCAATCTCCCTGCTCCCCCTACTTACCGTAAGGTTAATCCCGCTGATCCGCCGATTCTCGTACTGGCACTGACCTCGCGCACGCTGCCGATCACCGAGGTGGACGATTTCGCGGAGAACGTGTTGGAGCAGCATATCAGCCAGGTCGACGGCGTCGGCCAGGTCCTGGTATTCGGCCAGCAGAAACCCTCGGTCCGAATTCAGGTGGACCCGGCCAAGGTGGCCAATCTCGGCCTGTCGCTGGAAGATCTGCGGCAGGCCATCATCTCGACCACCGTGAATGACCCGAAGGGCTCGATTCAGGGCGCCCACCGAACTTTCACGCTGTTCGACAATGATCAGATCACCGCAGCCGGTCCCTGGCTCGATACCATCCTTGCGTTTCGCAACGGCGGTCCCGTGCGGGTCCGCGACATCGGCACCGCCGTCGATGCCCCGGAAAACGAACAGGTGGAAGCCTGGGCCAACGGCAAGCAAGCTATCGTGCTGCCGGTATTCAAGCTCCCGGGGGCCAACGTCATCGACACGGTGGACCAGATCAAGGCGCAATTGCCCGCTTTGCTCGCCAACGCGCCGGCGGGCATCGACCTGCAAGTCCTGAGCGACCGCACCGAAACCATCCGGGCATCGGTTAGCGATGTGGAGATGACCCTGGTCATCACCGTCGTGCTCGTGGTCGCCGTGATCTTCGTGTTCCTGCGCAATCTCATGGCGACCCTGATCCCCGGCATCGCGGTGCCGCTCGCCGTGGTCGGCACCTTCGGGGCCATGTATGTGCTCGGCTACAGCCTCGACAATCTCTCGCTCATGGGGCTCTCGATCGCGGTCGGCTTCGTCGTCGACGACGCCATCGTCATGCTTGAAAACATCGAGCGGCACCTGGAGATGGGGAAGACGCCGCTCCAGGCCGCGCTCGACGGCTCGGCGGAAATCGGCTTCACCATCCTGTCTATCAGCCTGTCCCTGATCGCGGTCTTCATCCCGCTGCTGCTGATGGGGGGCATCGTCGGTCGACTGTTCCGCGAGTTCGCGATCACGGTAACGATCACCATCGCCGTGTCGGCAGTGGTCTCGCTAACGCTGACACCGATGCTGTGCGCTCTGTTCCTGAAGCCGAAGAGCGCCGAGCGGCACGGGCGGCTGTATCGGTGGTCCGAACGGGGCTTCGACGCGCTGCTGGCGGGTTACCGCACCACGCTCGATGTCGCCCTCGACCACCGACGGACCACGCTCGCCATCTTTATCGCCGCGATCGCAGCCACCGGCTGGCTGTTCTACACCATACCGAAGGGCTTCTTTCCCCAGCAGGACACCGGGCTGATCGTCGGTGTCTCGGAAGCGGCGCAGGACATTTCCTTCGCCGACATGGTGAAGCGACAACTCGCACTCGGCAAAATCGTCCAGGCGGACCCCGATGTCGCGACCGTGGGCATGGCGGTCGGCTCAAGCGGGGGCCAGACGGTCAACAATGGCCGGATGTTCATCACGCTGAAGCCGCGCGAGCAGCGCACCGCCTCTGCATTCCAGATTATCGATCGGCTGAACGCCAAGCTCGCGAGCGTCGAGGGAGCCGCGCTGTTCCTCCAGGCCTCGCAAGACCTCAATGTGGGCGGGCGGATCTCGCGCACCCAGTTCCAATACACGCTGCAGGACGGCAATATCGACGAATTGAATACCTGGGCGCCGAAGATGCTGGCGAAGCTTAAAACACTGCCGGAGCTGACCGGGCTCGCCAGCGACCAGCAGACCGGCGGAGCAACGCTGACCCTTACGATCGACCGCGACCAGGCGTCCCGGCTCGGCATCAGCCCGACGGACATCGACAACACGCTTGAAGACGCCTTCGGCCAGCGACAGGTGACCCAATACTTCTCCCAGCTCAACAGCTACCATGTCATCCTGGAACTTCTGCCGGAACTGCAGAATTCGCCGAAGGCGCTGGACGAAATCTATCTGCGGTCACCGCTCACGGGACAGCAGGTGCCGCTACGGGTGTTGGCAAAATGGACGTCGCAGCCCACCACCTTCCTGTCGATCAATCACCAGTCGCAGTTTCCCGCCGTCACCCTTTCGTTCAATCTCGCGAGCGGAGTTGCGCTCGGTGATGCGGTGGCGGCCATCCACACCGCAGAGACGCAGATCGGGAAGCCGCCAACGTTGACGGGGACGTTCCAGGGCAATGCGCAGGCATTCCAGGACTCCCTCGCCAGCGAGCCCTACCTCGTCGCGGCGGCGCTGCTGGTGATCTATGTCATCCTCGGGGTCCTCTACGAGAGTTATGTCCACCCCCTGACCATCCTCTCGACTTTGCCCTCGGCCGGCCTCGGCGCATTGATCATGTTGTGGATGTTCGGCTTCGACTTCTCGATCATCGCGTTGATCGGAGTGATCCTTTTGATCGGGATCGTGAAGAAGAACGGCATCATGATCGTCGACTTCGCCATCGAGCGGGAGCGCAACGAGGGGATGTCGGCCCACGATGCTATTCGCGAAGCCTGCCTGCTGCGCTTCCGGCCGATCCTGATGACAACCTTCGCCGCGCTGCTGGCCGGCATTCCGCTGATGGTCGGGCATGGCACCGGCTCGGAGCTACGCCAGCCGCTGGGCTATGCCATCGTCGGGGGGCTGGTGGTGAGCCAGCTGCTGACCCTCTACACCACGCCGGTAATCTATCTCTTCCTCGACAAGCTCGGCCAACGCCGCCGCACCCCGCCCGCCGAGGCAAGGCCGGCCCCCGAGGCTTCATGACGCCCGCGAGGCGAGCCTGCGTTTGGGAAACCAGCGTGGCGATGGAAAATACCTGCGCCCTCCTTGGGGGCATGCTCGATCCCACATGATCGGCCATGCCCCGAGGGCGAAATGAACATCACGACGGATCCTGCAAAGCTCAAGTCTTCGCCCCTCCCCTCCCCCGCGGAGCCGGCGCTGCCCATTCCCAAACGGCAGGGTCGACTTCGGCTCGCGTTAAAGCTGCTTGCAGCGGCGGGGCTCGTCGTCGGCGTGACTTATGCCGGATACGAATATTGGACGTCCTGGCGCTTCGAGGTATCGACCGACGATGCCTATGTGCAGGCTGACATCGTCTCCATCGCCCCTCAAGTCGCCGGATATCTCAGGACGGTCGAGGTCACCGACAACCAGCCTGTGAAGCAAGGACAGGTTCTCGCCACCATCGATCCGCGCGACTATCAGGCGGCGGTCGATCAGGCCGAGGCGGACGTAGCGGAGGCGAAGGCCTCGATCGAAGATCACCGCGCGCAGATCAGCGAGCAGCAGGCGCAGATCGGCGAAGCCCGCGCCCAGATTGATGCCGACCAAGCCACCCTGACATTCGCGCAGCAGAACGAGCAGCGGTTCGGTACGCTGGCGCACGACGGTTATGGCTCGGTGCAGACGGCCCAGCAGGCGACCTCCCAGATCGGCCAGGCGCAGGCGCAGGTGGCGCACGACAAGGCGGCCCTCGATGCCGCCCAGAAGCAAGTGGACATCCTGCAGGCTCAACTCGCCGAGGCGCAGGCGACGCTTGGCCATAACCAGGCCGTTCTGGAAAAGGCCAAGCTCGATCTCGGCTATACCGTGCTGCGCGCGCCCGCCGATGGTGTGGTGGGCGCACGCACGCTGAGGGTCGGCCAATTCGTCCAGCCAGGCACGCAATTGCTTGCGGTGGTGCCGCTCCAGGCGACCTATATCGTGGCCAATTACAAGGAAACGCAGCTCACGCACGTTGGTGCCGGCCAAAAGGTCGCCATCTCGGTGGACACTTTCCCCGGCACGCTCGTACACGGCTCTGTGCAGAGCCTCGCACCAGCCAGCGGCCAGGAATTCGCCCTGCTTCCGCCCGACAATGCCACCGGCAATTTCACCAAGATCGTCCAGCGCATCCCGGTCCGGATCGCGATCGACCCCACCGATCCGCTCGCCGGCCTGCTGAGGCCCGGCATGTCGGTCACCACGACCATCACGCTCGACGCGCAGCACCGCCGCGCCGTCTCAGCCGCGCAATGAGTGCGGCCGTGGACACCCCTCAAAACGCGGCCCAGCCGGAGCTTGAAGAGGGCGCGAGCCTGCACACCTGGATCATCGTATGCGGCTGCATGCTCGGCGCGCTGATCGCGGTGCTGGATATCCAGATCACCAATTCGTCGCTGCCGGAGATCGAGGGCGGCATCGGCACGGGCATCGACAACGGCACCTGGATCTCGACCTCCTACCTGATCGGCGAGATCATCATGATCCCACTGACGGATTATTTCAGCCGCGTGTTCGGCTTCCGCCGCTTCATCCTCGGCTCGATCACGCTTTTCCTCCTGTTCTCGGTCGGCTGCGCATTCGCGACCAACCTCACCCAGATGATCGTCACGCGTGGACTCCAGGGGTTTTTCGCAGGCTGCCTGATCCCGCTCGCATTCACCACCGTGCTGACCCGGCTGCCGCGGCGCCAGCAGCCGATCGGCCTTGCAGCATTCGCGCTGACGGCAACTTTCGGCCCCTCCATCGGTCCCACCATCGGCGGCTATCTGACCGAGCATTACGGATGGCCCTATATCTTTTTCGTAAACCTGATCCCCGGCGCGATCATGCTCTCGCTGCTGTTCGCGACCCTGGAACGCAGTCCGCTGCGGCTGGACCTGCTGAAGGAAGGCGACTGGTGGGGCATCGGCTTCATGACGGTCGGGCTCGCGAGCCTGCAGACCGTGCTGGACGAAGGCAACAAGGACGACTGGTTTGGCTCAAGCTACATCGTGCACCTCAGCCTCGTCGCCGTGGTGTGCCTTACGATCTTCATCGCGATCGAGCTGAAGGTCGAAAAGCCGGCCGTGCAGCTCAGGCTGCTCACGCGCCGCAACTTCGCGCTCGGCACCCTCGCCAATACGTTGGTGGGCTTTGCCCTGTACGGGTCGGTCTACGTGCTGCCGGCCTATCTCGATGAAGTGCAGGGCTATAATGCCGAGCAAATCGGCACGGTGCTGGCATGGGTGGGCCTGCCCCAGTTGCTCATCATTCCATTCATGCCGGCGCTGATGAAGCGCTTCGACGCGCGCGTGCTGGTCTGCGTCGGCCTCGCCATCTTCGCCGCGAGCTGCTTCTTGAACACCCACCTGAGCCTTGATGTCTCGGGTGACCAGCTCATGATGACCAACATCGTGCGCGCGATCGGACAAGCCATCGTCATCTCGCCGCTGGTCAGCCTGACCATGGTGGGTACGCCGCCCGCCCTCTCCGGGCAGGCATCCGGCCTGTTCAACATGATGCGCAGCCTCGGGGGCGCGATCGGCACCGCAGCCCTCGCCACCACCATTTCAAAGCGCGAGCAGTTTCACTCCAACATCATCGGCCAATCGGTTACGCCATTCGGCGAGACGGTGCGTGGCTTCCTTGCTACCATGCAGCAGTATTTCATGGCGCATGGCATCCCGGACGCGTCGCGGGCCTACCACCAATCCGAAATCCTCCTTGGTCAGCTCGTGGCGCAGCAATCGCTTATCATGGGGTTTTCCGACACGTTCGCGCTGCTCGGCGTCATGCTGATTTTGGCTGCATTCTCTGTCGCCCTCATGCGACGCAGCGCCTAGCCGCAGCGCCTCGCTTAGCGACCGAGGGCAAACCTGGCCTCCGAGTGCCGTCTCGGTCGTCGGCCGGCGTGCGATTTGGCAAGGCCCCGGAAAACCGGAAAGACATGACAAGGCGCTTACTCCCACCTTCGCGCAGCTGGGCAATGCGCCTATTGTGCGTGGATATGCGCAGCTCGGCCGCCCTCTCGAAAGGCCCGAGGCCGTATGTTTGATCGATGGAGAACCGTCTTGGAGGAGACCGGTACGGAACCGCAGCCGAAGCGGCTGTTCATGCTCGCGATGGCGATTGCGCTCGCGACGGTGATCTTCGTCCTCGACACCTTTTCGCCGCTCGATATGGCGATCGCCGTGCTGTACGTCGTCGTCGTGCTGTTCACGGCCAATTACGTAGGGCGGCGCGGACTGCTGCTGATCGGCTGGGCCTGTATCGGCCTGACCGTGCTGAGCTTCACGATCATGCACAGCGAAAACTACAATCTTTCCTCCACCATGCGCGGCATGGTGAGTATCGCCGCCATCAGCGTGACGATGCTGCTCTCGCTCAAGAACCAGCGCGCGACCCGCGCCCTGCGCGAGCAAGCGGATCTGCTGGATCTCACCCATGACGCGATCTTCGTGCGCGGGGCTTCGGACAAGATCACCTATTGGAACCACGGCGCGGAACGGCTCTATGGCTGGACCCGCGGCGAGGCACTCGGGCGGAACGCCGCCGAGTTGCTGCACACGGTGTTTCCCGACACCCAGCAGGAGATCGGCGCGAAACTTCACAGCACCGGCCGATGGGAAGGCGAACTGGTTCATACAGCGCGCGAGGGAAGACAGGTCGTGGTCATGAGCCGATGGTCACTCCAGCGCGGCGAGCCCGGGCGTCCAATGGCCATCATGGTGACCAACAGCGACATCAGCGAACGCAAGCGGACCGAGAATGCGCTGCATCAGACCCAGGGGGAACTCGCCCATGTGACCCGGATCACAACCATGGGTGAGCTGACAGCCTCCATTGCCCATGAGATCAACCAGCCGCTCGCGGCGGTTGTGACCAACGGCGAGGCGTGCCTGCGCTGGTTGAACCGCGATGTGCCCGACCTCGATGAGGCAAGATCCGCGGTCGAGCACATGATCCGCAACGGACGGCGGGCAAGTGATGTGGTCGCCCGCCTCCGGTCCCTGGCACGGCGTGGCGAATCGCTTCACACACCGGTCGACGTCAACGAATCCATGAACGAGGCCCTGCTCCTGTTGGAGCGGGAGCTGTCCACTCATCGTGTGGTGCTCGACCTCTCGCTCGATTCCAAGCTTGCGCCGATACTCGGAGATCGGGTGCAGTTGCAGCAGGTCATCATCAATCTGGCGCTCAATGCGGTGCAGGCGATGGATGCGGTCCCCTCCGGAAAGCGGCGCTTGCGGATTTCAACCCGCGCGGCCGATGACCGCCGCGCAGTGCTGATCGAGATCAAAGATTCTGGGCCGGGTGTCGATCCGCAGAGTATTCCGTTGCTATTCAACGCTTTCTACAGCACCAAGAAAGAAGGGATGGGCATGGGCCTGTCCATTTCCCGTTCCATCGTCGAAGCCCATAATGGCGCCGTCTCCGCGACGCTGAATGATGCAAGCGGCATGTGCTTCAGCATCACGCTCCCTGTGCTTGAGGAAACCCCGTCGTGAGCACCCGTTCGCAACTCAGCCCCGCACCTTCCGTTGAACCGCTCGTGATCGTCGTCGACGACGATGCGGCGCTGCGCGACGCGCTCTCCAGCCTGTTCCGCTCGGTCGGAATGCGGGTGGAGCTTTTCGCGTCCGCAGGCGACCTGCTCGCGGCAAAGCTGCCAGACGTGCCGCGCTGCCTTGTGCTCGACATCAGGCTTCCGGGTGTCAGCGGCCTCGACTTCCAGGCCCAGCTGTCAAAATCCACGGTGGAAATGCCGATCATCTTCATGACCGGGCACGGCGACATCCCGATGTCGGTCCGGGCCATGAAGGCAGGTGCCATCGACTTCCTCACCAAACCGTTCCGCGACCAGGATATGCTGGACGCCGTGGCAGCAGCCCTGGAGGCCGACCGCACCCGGCGAGAGGCGCACAAGGCCGTCTCCAATGTCCAGACGCTGTATGAAACGCTCACGACCCGCGAGAAGCAGATCATGGCTCTGGTGACCTCCGGGCTCATGAACAAGCAGGTCGCGGCCGAGGTGGGACTGAGCGAAATCACCGTCAAGATTCACCGTGGCCACGTGATGCGAAAGATGGAAGCAAAATCACTCGCGGATCTTGTGCGGATGGCGGAAACGCTTGGCCTCGCTAAGGACAAGGCCTGACCCGAACCGGGGCCATGGCGCCAACACTGTGCACACGCCTCCCGGCCGTTTGGAAAAATTTGTGCGGGCTCGAAAGACCTGACGGTGCCTTCGCGCTCATGATCCAGACAACGGGCGAAGATTGCGCCTTGCGAAACATCGCCCCGTTCACGAGATCGGAGATCAGCGATGCAAGACCTTTCCCGCCGCAAACTGCTCGCACTAGGGGCAGCCGGTACCGCCGCAGTCGCGGCGACGGCGGCCCATGCGGCGAGCTTTGGCAATCCGGACCAGCCGCCACAGGGCGCGGTCAATTCCTCGCCGGGGGCGCTGTCCAATCCCGGTCCGCGAAATCCGGCGCTGGAAGCCCAGTTCCCCTCGTTCCAGAATCCGCCCGCGACCGATGTCGGCGGCATGCCGATGATGTGGTCCTCGTTCAACAATGCCTCTCGGCGCGTGCAGGCGGGCGGCTGGGCGAGGCAGGTGACCGCGGAAGACTTTCCCATCTCCACCTCGGTGTCGGGCGTCAACATGCGCCTCGGCCCCGGCGGCATCCGCGAACTCCATTGGCACCTCGCGGCCGAATGGGCTCTGATGACCAACGGGCGCTGTCGCGTCACGGTGCTCGACCCGCTTGGCCGACCCTATGTGCGCGACGTCGGCCCGGGTGATTTGTGGTACTTTCCCGCCGGCTACCCGCATTCGCTCCAGGGCCTGGAGGATGGGTGCGAGTTCCTGATCGTGTTCGACAATGCCTTCCAGTCGGAATTCAACACGCTTCTGGTGACCGACTGGCTCGCCCACACGCCTCCCGAAATCCTCGCGCAGAATTTCGGTGTCCCGGCGGAGACCTTCAAGAACATCCCGCTGCAGGATCTCTGGATCTTCCAGGGAAAGGTGCCCCCACCGCTCGCCATCGACCAGCAGTCGGTCGAGGGCGCGGGCGTGCCGCCCGACCCGTTCACGTTCTCCCTGACCGGCACCAAGCCGGTGAAGGAATCGTCGGCGGGCAAGGTACAACTCGCCGACAGCCGGGCCTTCAAGGTGTCGACCACCATTGCGGCCGCCATCGAGACCATCAAGCCGGGCGCGCTGCGGCAGATGCACTGGCACCCCAACGCCGACGAGTGGCAATATTGGATGGCCGGCCAGGGCCGCATGACGGTGTTCAATGCGGGGCCGCGCGCTCAGACTGTGGACTTCAAGGCCGGCGACATCGGCTATGTCCCGAAGAGCCAGGGCCATTACATCTTGAACACCGGGACCGAAGACCTCCAGGTGCTCGCGGTCTTCAAGGCGCCGGAATACCAGGAAGTGGACCTGTCCGACTGGCTGGCTCGCACCCCGCCCGAACTGGTCGCGCAGCATCTGAACATTGACCCTGCCGTGGTCGCCAAATTCCCGAAGGGTCAGGTCGGCATCCAGGGGGCCTGACCCGCCCGGCGCCAAGACGAGGCCGGCTTGCTCCCGTTCGCGGGATGTGAAGCCGGCCGGCCTTTTTGTGCGGTTTGGCGCGTGTGACGCCTTTCAGTTTTCCTCAGCCCCAGGCGGCACACAGGGCCCGCATCTCGCGCGCGGGATCCTGCGCGCGCATCACCCCACCCATGACGGCGATGCCCGCCACTCCGGCGGCCCGGCATTCCGCAATTTTGTGGCAATCGATGCCTCCGAGCGCGAGCAGCGGCACGCGGCACGCGGCCCTCAGGCGGACCAGCCCCGCGCCGCGAAGCGCCGGCCCATAGCCGGGCTTCGAGGCGGTGTCGAAAGCAGGTCCGGCCACCACATAATCGACCAGGAGCGGGTCGGCGGCGGCCGCCTCGACGTCGCTGTGGATCGACTGGCCGATGAGTGCCGAAGGCCCAAGCGCGGCGCGCGCGGCGCCCGGCACCTCGCCGGCGGGAAGGTGAACCCCGTCGCAGCCGGCGGCCTGTGCCAGGCTGGCGCTTCCGTGTATCGTCACGATGGCTCCAAAAGCCCCCGCCACACGATGTATTTCCTGAGCAAGCGCGACCTGTTCCGCCGCTCCAAGATCCTTCTCACGCACGCTGATCCAACGGGCGCCGCCGCGGCAGGCCGCCGCGACGATATCGGTCAGTGCGTGGCGTGCCTGCGAACGGTCCGTAATCAGAAGCAGCGGCGGGGAAGGAAGCGGGTTCAATCACTTGCACCTTCATTGAGGCTTCGTGGAGCCCCTATATAGACACGCGGCCCGTCCGCCGCATCCGGAGGACGGCTTTGACGCGGCCAGGATCGCAGTTACGGTATAGCGATAGTGCGAACCCCTGACCGCGACGGGTATTGCGTGCGCGCCGCTGGCGAACCTGGAGACTTACGTCTTGGTCGATCGTTCTCATGGTGCCCTGAAGGCTGGACCGGCGCCCGCGGGCGATTTCAGGGAGATGGTCCGCCAATTCACGCCGAACTGGTTCGGAGCGACGATGGGCACGGGCGTTCTCGCGCTGGCGCTCAACCAGTTTCCCGTGGACATCCCCGCCTTGCACCTGATCGGCCGCACGCTTTGGATGTTTAACGTCCTGCTGTTCACGCTGTTCAGTTGCATGTATGCGGCCCGCTGGATCTTCTTTTTCGATGAGGCCAGTCTCATCTTCCGCCATCCTGTCGTGTCCATGTTTTTCGGCACGATTCCCATGGGACTGGCGACCATCATCAACGGGTTCATCGCCTTCGGCATTCCCATGTGGGGCGATCCGGCTCTGGCCATTGCCCATGTCCTTTGGTGGATCGATGTGGCGATGTCGATCGCCTGCGGCCTGCTGGTGCCGTTCCTTATGTTCACACGGCAAGATCACAGCCTGGAAAAAATGACGGCCGTCTGGCTGCTTCCAATCGTGGCGTCCGAGGTGGCGGCCGCGAGCGGCGCCCTCCTCGCAGGCTTGCTCTCGCCCGAGGAAGCCTATGCCGTCCACATCATCAGCTATGCCTTGTGGGCTTTTTCCGTTCCGCTCGCCATGAGCATCCTTGTCATGCTCCTGCTGCGCCTCATCCTCTACAAGCTGCCGACGCGGGACATGGCCGCATCCGGCTGGCTGGCGCTCGGGCCGATCGGCACGGGCGCGCTCGGCCTGCTTCTTCTGGGCGGCAATGCGCCGCAGATCTTCGCACAGCATGGCCTCGCCGCCGTGGGGGAGGTCGGCTTCGGCATCGGCGTCATCGGCGGGCTCATCCTATGGGGATATGGCCTGTGGTGGCTGATGCTCGCCGTGCTGAAAACGGTACGCTATGCCCGCGAGGGCATGCCGTTCAATATCGGCTGGTGGGCTTTCACCTTCCCGCTCGGCGTCTATTCGCTGGCGACGCTCGCCCTGGCGCGCGTCACGCACTTCGGTTTCTTCTCCGTTTTCGGCGGTGTGCTCATCGTCTGTCTCACATGCTTTTGGCTGCTTGTGATGTCGCGAACCCTGCACGGAGCCTGGAAGGGCTATCTCTTCTTCGCGCCCTGCCTCGTCTCCGGTGTGGCACCAATGGAGACGATTGCAAAGAAAGTCTGACGGACGCCCGGCCCGGATCAACTGCCGACGAGGCCGAATTCCGGGCTGGACGCCTCCGCATGCAGCTTCTTGGGGATGCGTCCCGACAGCCGGGCGAGGCGTCCGCCGTCCACCGCATAGCGGAAGGCAGCGGCCATGCGCACCGGATCGTGGGCCTTGGATACTGCCGTATTCAGCAGCACCGCCGCACACCCAAGCTCCATAGCCAGAGCGGCGTCGGAGGCGGTACCAATACCCGCATCCAGCACCACCGGAACCGGCGAGCGGGCGCAGATGAGTTCGATCATGTGCGGATTGGCGATGCCGAGCCCGGTGCCGATCATGGAGCCAAGCGGCATCACCGTCGCGGCGCCGAGATCCGCCAGCTTCTGGCAGGTCACCGGATCGTCATTGCAATAGGGCAGCACGACGAAGCCACGATTAACCAGTTCCTCGGTGGCTTTCAGCAGTTCTTCCACGTTCGGGTAGAGCAATTCGCGATCGCCGATCACTTCCAGCTTCACCCAATTGGTCTCCAGCGCCTCGCGCGCCAGCTCGGCGGTGAGGACCGCGTCCTTTGCGGTCTGGCAACCGGCCGTATTGGGCAGGATGTGGACCCGACCCGAGAGCAGATCGGTGAGGCTTTCCTCATAGCCGGCGAGGCTGATGCGCCGGATGGAGGCGGTGGCCATCTCCGCCCCCGACGCCTCCAGGGCATCAAGGAACACCTTCTGGTTCGGATAGCCCGCCGTACCCAGGAACAGGCGCGACGTGAAGGCACGACCGGCGATCACCAGCGGATCGGTTTTGACATCGGTTACAGCGTTCATGGTCATTCTCTTTGCCCGCGTCTCATGGCGGGCGCTTGTCCGGGCAGAGCGTCAGCCGCCCTGCTTGGCCTGGATGATTTCCACCGCGTCGCCCGCGGCGAGCCGGTACTCGGCCCAGCGGGCGCGCGGCAGGACGGCGCCGTTCAGCGCCACGGCGATGCCCTTGCGGGCGGCATCGACGCCCTTGTGGTCCAGCAGATCGGCGATGGTGGCGACGGCGAGCGTTTCGCGCGCGCCGTTCACCTGCAGATCAAGTTGCGTTTCGGGTTGCATTCCGTTCACTCCGCCGCCGCGCGTGAAGCAAAGCGCTCGGCGCCGAAGGGCGCGATCAGAGGATCGATCCGCCCTTCGAGCATCAACGCGCAGATGGCCGATGTGGTCACCGGCAGCAGCAAAATCCCGTTGCGATGGTGCCCGGTAGCATAGATCAGCCCCTCCACCTCGCTTGCGCCGAGAATGGGGGCATCATCCCGACTGCCGGGTCGGAAGCCGACCCATTGCTCAAGAATGGTCAGTTCCTCAATAGTGGGCACACAGCGCCACGCATGTGTGAGCAAGGCCAATTGGCCGCCGGCGGTGAGATCGGTGTCGAAGCCCTTCTCCTCCACCGTCGCGCCGATGATCAGGCGTCCGTCCTTGCGCGGCACCATATAGGTGCCCGGCCCCCACAGCACATGGGTCAGCAGCGGCGCGGCAGGGTCCATGCGCAGCGCCAGCATCTGCCCCTTGATGGGGCGCACCGGCAGGGGAGCGGCCGGGGCGATGGTCACGCCGCGCGACCAGGCGCCCGCCGCGAGCACCACCTGATCGGCGGGATGCAGCTCGCCATCGACGACGACGCCCCGTGCCCTGCCGTCGCGGGTCTCCACCCGCTCCACCCTGGCATGCTCATGCAGCACCGCACCGGCCGCGAGGGCTGCCACCTTCAGCGCGGCCGCCACCTGGCGATTGTCGGCCTGATGATCCTGCGGGCACCACAGCGCGCCGGCCAGCTTGGTGGCGAGGTGTGGTTCCTTGCGACGGGCTTCAGCGGCGGTCAGCCATTCCACCGGCAGGCCGAGGCTCTTCTGGAAGACGTGCTGGTGACGCAGCTTGGCGGCATCGTCGGCCGTGAGGGCGACCACCAGCGTGCCTTCCTCCCGCAAACCCACATTGATGCCGCTCGCCGCCTCAAGGTCCGCCGCGAAGGCGGGCCACAGGACCTGACTGGCACGGTTCAGCGTCAGGAGCGTCTCCTCGCCGGGCTCTGCCTCGGCGCAGGCCGCGAGCATGCCGGCAGCGGCATGGCTGGCGCCAGAACCGGCAATCCCTGCGTCGAACATCTCCACCTTGCATCCCGCCTGGGCGAGGCGCCAGCCGATGGCGAGCCCGATGACGCCGGCGCCAACGATGGCGACGCGCGTCCCTGCCCCGTCATGGGTGGACTGTCGAGGCTTCGAAACAACATGATCTTGGGACGATAAGCGCGTGCTCATCGGCTCCTCCCTACGCTGGAATGACCCAGACAGGTTCGATGGGTATGATCTCAGCCGCACGTGACGCGCGGCACCCCAGGCCGTCTGACAGTATCACCGCTCGGCGTCCCGGCGGCAAGAAAAACTCGAAAATCCATATCGAAGCGTCACGAAACGACGCAACGTGTTCCGTCCCATAGCTTTTTCGTGACCCGCCCGCAATCGCACCGCTTGCCCAGGGTCACAAGGACGCGCCCCCTGAGCGTGAAGGCCTTTGGGCGGCGCAGATGACACAGCGAAGCGCCCCGACTCTCGCAGCCCTCACACCCGGTCGTTCCGCGCCTGAAATAGGGGCCGGAAGGAGAGGGGCTGCCTGCTGTCAGGCGGGCGCCGACGCGCTATAAGGCGGCATGCTGCCTCTGCTTCCGCTCATCCGGCGCGTGCGCCACGGTCTTACCCTCGGCGTGCGGACCATCCTCATTGATGCGGACCGGCGCGTGCTGTTGGTGCGCCATTCCTATACCCCTGGCTGGCATTTCCCCGGCGGTGGGGTGGATGTGGGAGAGACCACGGAGGACGCCGCCCGGCGCGAACTGATCGAGGAAGCGGCTGTAACCGCCGAGGGTCCGCTCGTGCTGCACGGGCTGTTCTTCAATCCTCGCGTCGGCGGGCGCGATCATGTGGCCTGCTATCTCGTCCCGCGCTTTTCCTTCGAGGCGCTTCCGCCCCCCAATCTGGAGATCCGCGAGGTGCGCTTCTTCCCGCGCGACGCCTTGCCCGCCGATGTCACGCCCGGCACATTGCGCCGCCTCGCCGAGATCGAAAACGGCGAGCCAGCAAACCCGCGCTGGTGAACCACGCCGGCCGACGGCCCCGCAAGGTGCTGTCGCCCCTTGATCCGTCGCCCTTTGATCCATTCTCCCTGATCCGAGTGTCGTCCCGATGGCCGCCCCCTCAGCTCCCCGCCCCGCCGACGAAATCGCCGCTTTGATGGGCCGATTGGGCGTCGCCCCCGAAGTGCTCGCCGGTGGCACGCTCGCGGCTCGCTCGCCCCTCACCGGGGAACAGGTCGCTTGGCTGCATCCCACCGCCGATGCGGCGGCGCAGATCGGCGCGGCACACACGGCCTTTCTGGCTTGGCGCGCGGTGCCCGCCCCGCGCCGGGGCGAACTGGTGCGCCTGCTGGGCGAGGAATTGCGCAGCGCCAAGGCGGATCTCGGCCGGCTGGTGACGCTGGAAGCGGGCAAGATACTCTCCGAGGGCCTTGGCGAGGTGCAGGAGATGATCGACATCTGCGACTTCGCCACCGGCCTGTCGCGCCAGCTTCACGGCCTCACCATCGCCACGGAGCGCGCCGACCATCGCATGATGGAGACTTGGCATCCCCTGGGCGTGGTGGGCGTGATCTCGGCCTTCAACTTCCCTGTGGCCGTCTGGTCTTGGAACGCGGCTCTGGCGCTCGTCTGCGGCAATGCAGTGGTGTGGAAGCCCTCTGAAAAGACGCCGCTCGCGGCACTTGCCGTTCAGGCGATTTTCGAGCGCGCGGCCCGCCGCTTCGGCGATGCGCCCGCCGCACTGTCCACCCTGCTGATTGGCGGGCGCGAGATGGGCGAGGCGCTGGTGGATGATACGCGCGTGCCGCTGGTCTCGGCCACCGGCTCCACCACCATGGGCCGGGCCGTGGCGCCGCGCCTCGCCGCACGGTTCGCACGGGCGATCCTGGAACTGGGCGGCAATAACGCCGCCATCGTCTGCCCTTCCGCCGATCTCGATCTGACCGTGCGCGCCGTCGCCTTCGCGGCCATGGGCACGGCCGGCCAGCGCTGCACCAGCCTGCGGCGCCTGATCGTGCATGAGAGCGTGTATGACGACCTGGTATCACGCCTGAAGGGTGCCTACGGCTCGGTGCGGGTGGGCGATCCGCGCGAACCAGCGACCTTGATCGGCCCGCTGATTGATGCTGCGGCGGCGCAGGCCATGGCCCATGCGCTCGCGGCCGCCGGGGCCGAAGGGGGCATGGTGACTGGCGGGGGCGCGGTCGAGCCCGCCAGCCTGTCCGGCGGCGCCTATGTGCGTCCCGCGCTGGTGGAGATGCCGGCCCAGAGCGCCATCGTGCGCGCCGAGACCTTCGCGCCCATCCTCTATGTGCTGCGCTACAGGAACCTGGACGAGGCCATCGCGCTGCAGAACGACGTGCCCCAGGGTCTCGCCTCCTCCATCTTCACCACCGATTTGCGCGAGGCCGAGCGGTTTCTCTCTTCGGTCGGCTCCGATTGCGGCATCGCCAATGTGAACATCGGCCCCTCGGGTGCAGAGATCGGCGGTGCATTTGGGGGTGAGAAGGAGACCGGCGGCGGACGCGAGGCCGGCTCGGACAGCTGGAAGGGCTATATGCGCCGCGCCACCAACACCATCAATTACGGCAGCGCGCTCCCGCTTGCCCAAGGGGTAAGCTTCGACATCGGCTAGCACCGGGCGCGAAGGCCATGGGCCGAAGGATTTCTTGTAAGGCATAAACTTTGCTTCATAATCCGCACCATCACCGTGCGGGAGCCTTTTGAATGCCCTTCGTCCACCGCATCGGCCCAAAAAGCTTCGTCTTTGCCGATCTCAAGGACCTGATGGCGAAGGCCACGCCGCCACGCTCCGGCGACATGCTGGCGGGCATCGCGGCGGGAAGCGCGGAGGAAAATATCGCGGCCAAGATGTGCCTCGCCGAGGTGCCGCTGAAGACGTTTCTCTCCGAAGCGCTCATTCCTTATGACGAAGACGAGGTTACGCGCCTCATCCTCGACGGGCACGATTTTGCGGCCTTCGCCCCCGTCGCAAGCCTCACCGTGGGCGATTTCCGCGACTATCTGCTTTCCGACGCTGCGACCTCCGATGTGCTGGTCCGGCTCGCACCAGGGTTGACGCCGGAAATGGTGGCGGCGGTTTCCAAGATCATGCGCAATCAGGATCTGATCCTGGTGGCGAAGAAATGTCGGGTCGTCACGCGCTTTCGCAACACCATCGGCCTGCCCGGCACCATGGCGGTGCGGCTGCAACCCAATCATCCCACCGACGATGCCGCCGGCGTTTCGGCCGTCATATTGGACGGCCTGCTCTATGGCTGCGGCGATGCGGTGATCGGCATCAATCCCGCCTCCGACAGCGTGCCGGTGCTGGACCGGCTGCTGAAGCTGATGGATGCGGTGATCTCACGCTTCGAAATCCCCACGCAAAGCTGCGTGCTCACCCATGTCACCACCTCCATCGATCTGATGAACCGGGGGGCCCCGGTGGATCTGGTGTTCCAGTCCATCGCGGGGACGCAGGCCGCCAACCGCTCGTTCGGCATCGACCTTGCGGTATTGCGGGAGGGCTATGACGCCGCCCGCGCGTTGAAGCGCGGCACGCTCGGCACCAATGCCATGTATTTCGAGACCGGCCAGGGCGCGGCGCTGTCCGCCAACGCCCATCACGGCGTGGATCAGCAGACTTGCGAGGCCCGAGCCTATGCGGTGGCCCGCGCCTTCGAGCCGCTGCTGGTGAACACGGTGGTCGGCTTCATCGGGCCGGAATATCTCTATGACGGCAAACAGATCATCCGCGCCGGCCTGGAAGACCATTTCTGCGGCAAGCTGCTCGGCGTGCCGCTCGGCGTGGACGTCTGCTACACCAACCATGCCGAGGCCGACCAGGACGACATGGACACCTTGCTGACCCTGCTCGCGGCAGCCGGCGTGACCTATGTGATGGGCATTCCCGGTGCCGACGACGTGATGCTCAATTATCAGTCGACCTCGTTCCACGATGCCCTTTATGTGCGCGAAGTCTTCGGGCTGAAGCGGGCGCCGGAATTCGAGGCTTGGCTCCGCACCATGCGTATCACCGGCGATGACGGGCGCCTGCTGCCGGCGGACGGCGGCCATCCCCTGCTCGGCTTCGTCGCGGAGCGCGCGGCATGATCGAGCGCGACCCCTGGCTTTCCTTCGCCCGCCACACCCCGGCCCGCATCGCGCTCGGCCGCACCGGCGCCAGCCTGCCGACGCAGGAGGTGCTGCGCTTCGCCCTCGCCCATGCACGAGCCCGCGATGCGGTCCATACGCCGTTCGATTCCGCCGCCATGGCAGAACAGGTCCGCGCCCTCGGCTTCGAGGCCCTCCAGGTGGCCAGCGCCGCGCCGGCCCGCGATGTCTATCTGCGCCGGCCCGATCTCGGCCGAAGGCTGAGCACGGACAGCCGCGCGTTGCTCGACGCGGCGCCGCATGGGCCGATCGATCTCGCCCTGGTGGTGGCGGACGGGCTATCCTCCGCCGCCGTGGACGCCCAGGCGATCCCGTTCCTGGCAGCGCTGAAGCCCTGGATTTCGCGAGAGAGCTGGCGGATTTCGCCGGTGTGCATCGCCTCCCAGGCGCGGGTGGCGCTGGGTGACGAAGTGGGCGAAGCGCTCAACGCGCGGGCGGTGCTGGTGATGATCGGCGAGCGGCCCGGCCTCTCCTCGCCGGACAGCCTCGGCCTCTACCTCACCTTCGCGCCCCGCCCGGGCCGGACCGACGCCGAGCGCAACTGCATTTCGAACGTGCGGGCCGAGGGCCTGTCCCATGATGCCGCGGCCTTCAAGCTGGCATGGTTGCTGAGGGAAGCCTTTCGCCGGCAGCTCACGGGCATCGACCTCAAGGACGAGAGCGACGGACTTCTGGAAGGGGGACAGCCGCCGCGCGCCCTTTCCGCTGGCAAGGAAACCTGACACCCGGGCACGATCCTTGCTTATGAGAATGCGGTTTGGGCCGGTGACCGGTTTTCCGGTCACCGCTGGGCAGAGGGCAGATTCATGAGTGCTCAAAAATCTTCCGGCGTCAGCTACACCACCGTCGACACTGCCTATTTCGAGCAGCGCGCCCTGAAACGCCATGCGCGGGTCTGGTCGCTCTGGGCACTCGGCGTCGGCGCGGTCATCTCCGGCCATTTCTCAGGCTGGAACCTCGGGCTAGCCTCCGGCGGCTGGGGCGGCATGCTGATCGCTGCCATCCTCATCGCCATCATGTATCTCGGCCTCACCTTCTCCATCGCGGAAATGTCGCCCGCCCTGCCCCACACCGGCGCGGCCTATTCCTTCGCTCGCACCACCATGGGTCCATGGGGCGGCTTCGTCACCGGGCTTTGCGAAAATGTCGAATATGTCATCACGCCCGCCGTGGTGGTGTCGTTCATCGGCTCCTACATGGGCTCGATCTTCGGCACGCCACCGGAGTTCCAGCCGGTCTACTGGATCTTCGGCTACATCATCTTCGTCGGCCTGAACGTTGTGGGGGTGGAACTCTCGTTCAAGGTCACCCTGGTGGTCACGCTGGCGGCGCTCGCCTGCCTCGTAGCGTTCTGGGTCAGCGCCATCCCGGTCATGGATTTTTCGCGCTGGGCACTGAACATGGGCGTCGGCCCGGATGGCAAGGCGATCGAACTGCCCAACGGCGGCGGCCCGTTCCTGCCATTCGGCATCGGCGGCGCACTCGCGGCCATGCCGTTCGCGGTCTGGCTGTTCCTCGCCATTGAGCAATTGCCCCTGGCGGCGGAAGAATCCGTCGATCCCAAGACGGACATGCCAAAGGGCATCATGGCGGGCATGGCGACGCTCATCGTCTCCGCCTTCATGATCTTGTGGCTGAACTCCTCGGTCGCCAACGGCGCGTTCGGCCTCTCGACCTCTCTGGAGCCCCTGCTGGACGGCTTCAAGGCCATCTACGGCACCGGGCTCGCCAGCCTACTGGCCCTGGTGGCCGTGGTGGGGCTGATCGCCTCCTTCCACACCATCATCTATGCCCAGGGCCGACAGATCTATTCCCTGTCCCGCGCCGGCTATTTCCCGCGCAGCCTGTCGATCACCCACGGCAGCCGCAAGACCCCCCACGTGGCCATGATCGCCGGCGCTGTGGTCGGTCTCGTCATCATGCTCGCCATCTGGTTCACGCTGGGCGTGGAAGCGGGAGCGGCGGTCATCGGCGGCACGCTGCTCAACATGGCGGTGTTCGGCGCCATGCTCTCCTATGTGATGCAGGCGCTGTCCTTCATCCTCATGCGCCGGAACATGCCGCAGATCGCCCGCCCCTATGTTAGCCCGTTCGGCATCCCTGGGGCGGTGCTCACCATCGTCATCGCGCTGGTGACGATCTATTTCCAGCTCTCCGACCCGATCTACCGGGCCGGCGTTATCGGCGTCGCCATCTGGTTCGCCGTCGGCATGGCCTATTTCGCCGCCTACGGTCGCCACAAGCTGGTGCTATCCCCCGAGGAGGAGTTCGCCCTCTCCAAGGGCACCGCCGAATACAAGAGCTACTGAGCCCAAGCTAGACGCCCTGGCGCGTCCCAATAAAACGCCCGCGGTCGCCGATGCGACCGCGGGCACCTTCAATTGTCGAACGGCGTTCTCAGCCGAACAAGGCCCTCAAACGTGCTCGACTGAAACCACGCGGTATGTGTGCATCTCCTCATCCTCGCGGATGGAGACATATTCTCCGGGGGCGAAGGCTTCATCGCCGAACCGATAGCCCGACTCGTCATCCTCGTCGCCGGAAACATCGTAGCGGAACGCCCAGCTTCCACCGGGCCGGCGCACGAGATGGCCGACATCGTCCGCCTCGCCCGGCCGGAACCGCACCACCCGGCAGGCATCGCGGTGGGTATGCCAGAGATCGGGATTGATGCGGCCGTTCTCATCCAGCGGCGCCACGAAGGAATAGCCGAAATTGCGCGAGCCTTCGGGATGATCCTTCTCGCGCGCCAGTTCCAGACGGATCTCGCGGAAGGTGTGAGGCAGTTGGCTCATAAACGGTCTCCTCCAAGCTTGCCCGTCGCCGATGCGACTTAGGCGACTTCATGCCGTATCCCAGGACCATGTGCCAGTTAAGGACTTTCACTTACGGGAAAGCCCGCAAAAAATATTTCGCGCGCTTGATCCAGAGCAATGCATCTACCACCCCCGGTGGCATGCTATTCTTAATCAGATATCCGGAGATGGACCTATGAGCGACTCTTCGACTTCCCCCGGCTTCACGACTGGCTTTCCCACGACATGGCCCGCGGGCGCGCAGATGTTCGGCTGGCCCATGGCTGCGGCCCGCGTATATTGGGTCGAACTGCCGGTCGCCATCAACGCGCATCTGCAGCGCTTCGCTACGGCGCAGATTCAGGAGCAGATGCGCCTGATGAGCGAAATGGCCAAACCCGACGCGGCGACATCGGTGTTCAACAAGGAAGCCGCTTTCTTGCAGCAATCCGCTTTCGCCTGGGGCACGGAAATGCTCGAGATCGTGGAATTGTGCAAGGAAAAGATGCTCAACCCCACTGCCCCGACCGATGAGGCCGAGCAGGGCTATCGCAAGGCCGCCTGAGCGGCTGGGGGTCGGGTCGCGCGCATTGCGACTAGGCGACAGGTCAGACCGGTTCTTCGTTTGCGTGAAACGATGAACCGCTCTGGGAAGGCGGGCCGAAATCCGGCCCGTCCCGCATCCCACGGGATTATGCGGCGTCGAAGCCTTCCAGGACGATCTTGCCGAGCGCTCGCCCGCTTTCGATCAGCCGGTGCGCACGGCGCAGGTTGGCGGCATTGATTGTGCCGTAGGATTCCGCAAGCGTGGTGCGGATCTCTCCGGCATCCACCAGCCGGCTCACCTCCATCAGCAGATCGTGCTGCATCTGCATGTCGGCCGTCTCGAACATCGAGCGGGTGAACATCAACTCCCAATGCACCGACACGCTCTTGCGCTTGAAGCCAATCACATCCAGCACCGCGGGATCGTCGATCAGCGCGAACCGCCCCTGCGGCGCGATCAGTTCGGCGATCTGCGCCAGATGATCATCGGTGTTGGTGGTGGAGAAGACAAAGGCGGGCGCGCCTAGGCCCAGCGCCTCCACCTGTGCGGCCAACGGCTTGGAATGGTCGATCACATGATGGGCGCCGAGCCCTTCCACCCATTGCCGCGTTTCCGCGCGCGACGCGGTGGCGATGACCGTGAGGTCCGTAAGCTTGCGGGCGAGCTGGATCGTGATCGAGCCGACCCCGCCCGCGCCGCCGATGATCAGGATCGCCGGTGCGGCGCCGGGCACCGCGCGCCGGACGTCCAGTCGGTCGAACAATGTTTCCCAGGCGGTCACGGCGGTGAGCGGCAGGGCTGCGGCCTGGGCCCAGCCAAGAGTGCGCGGTTTCGCGCCGACCAGCCGTTCGTCCACCAGGTGGAATTCAGCGTCGGTGCCCTGCCGACCCAGCGCACCGGCATAGAACACTTCGTCACCGGGTTTGAACAAAGTGACCTGCGGCCCGGCCTCGATCACGACGCCCGCCGCATCCCAGCCGAGCACCTTCCAGGACCCGGCCTCGGCGGCGGCGCGGCGGCGCACCTTGGTGTCCACCGGGTTCACCGAGACCGCCTTGACCTGAACCAGAAGATCTCGGCCGCTCGCCTCGGGGCGGGGCAATTCGATGTCTGAGAGCGCCGCCACATCATCGATGGGCAGCGAGGCCTGATAGCCGACGGCACGCATGGGAGTCTCCAATTCCATTCGGCGCTAAGATGCTGAGCACCACCCCCAGGCGCAAGAACGCACATAAACCGCCCATAGTATCAAAAAGGATACCGCATCCCGGCTCGACGCTGGCGGGATTGCATAATCCCGCTACCGCGCGCTGGCACGGTGAGCAAAAATTGATGTGACCGGCAGGAATTTCACGGGAGAGGGGTCTCTCCCCGGCTCGATGAGTCAGCACAGGGATCATCTGGTGCGGACGGCGGGACTCGAACCCGCACGCCTTTCGGCGCAAGATTTTAAGTCTCGTGCGTCTACCTGTTCCGCCACGTCCGCCCACACGAGCGGGCGACCTTAGTGTGCCGAGAGGTACAAGGAAAGGGGACAGCCGCCAAAGCCACAACCGATGCGCGGATCAGGCGCGGCCTTCCAGTTCCTCGGCCGGAGCGGGGGTGATGGCGACGGATTCGCCGCATCCGCAGGACGAGGTCTGATTCGGATTGTTGAAGACGAACTGGGCCGACATCTTGTCCGCCTTGAAATCCATCTCGGTGCCGAGCAGGAACAGGATCGCTTTGGGATCGACGATCACCTTCACGCCCTTGTCCTCCACCACTTCGTCGCGCGGAGAAATCTCCTGCGCATAATCGAGGGTGTAGGACATGCCGGCGCAGCCGCCGTTCTTGATCCCAACACGCACGGCTTCGACAGGAGGCTCCATGCGCGCCATGATCTGGCGGATGCGTTCGGCGGCGGCATCCGTGATGCGCATGACGGGCGGGCGGGGGCGAAGGGCGGCCATAGTCTCAAAACTCCGAACCGCGCCGGTTCAAGGCCGGCGGATAGGCCCACCTAAAATGGGGTAGCCCGGCCGCCACGGCAAGTGCCACCCGCGCGGGCCGGCGCGGCGGGCCATGCAACCGAAACCGGTCCCGCGCGTTCAGCTTGGCAATGGCGGAGCTGAAGCATGAAAACCGACGACGCCCCTACGATCGAGGATGAGGCTTCGAACGATCTTTCCGCCGAGGAGAATGCCCAGGTCGAGGAGCATCTCAACCTGCGCCCCCTCGCGGTTTATGAGGTGATCCGCCGCGAGGGCCTGGACGAACTGCGCCGGCCGGTGCCGAGCCTGTGGTGGTCGGGGCTGGCCGCGGGCCTTTCCATCGGCTTCTCGGTGGTCGCGGAAGCGGCCCTGCACGCCCATCTGCCGGATGCGCCCTGGCGCGCCATCATCGAAAGCGTCGGCTATTCCCTGGGCTTTCTGATCGTCATTCTCGGGCGTTACCAGCTCTTCACCGAAATCACCCTCACCGCCGTCCTGCCGGTGCTGGCCGAGCCGTCGCGCAAGGCGTTCGTCGCGCTTGCCCGCATCTGGGGGGTGGTGTTCGCAGCCAATATGGCGGGCACGGCCCTGTTCGCCGCCCTGCTCGCCACTCGCCTCATCCTGCCGCCTGAAATCGATGCGGCCATTCTCTCGCTGTCGAAGGAATTGGCGGCCCTCACCCCCACCGATGCTTTGATCCGCGGCATCGTCGCCGGCTGGCTGATCGCCACCGTGGCCTGGCTGCTGCCGAGCGCGGAGCATTCCCGCGTCATCATCATCGTTGCGCTCACGGGGCTGATTTCGCTGCTCCAGCTCTCCCACGTGGTGTCGGGATCGGTGGAGATCTTCTATCTCGTTGCGCGCGGCGAACTGGGGCCCGGAACGGCGCTCGTCGGCTTCATGCTGCCGCTGCTGATCGGCAATGTGATCGGCGGCTCCGCCTTATTCGCCTTGCTGGCCTATGGGCAGGTGAAGGACGAAATGAAGGAGGACGGCGAGGAGACAGACGCCAAGGCGGCCGGCGAGGCGCCCGGGAAAAAGCGCTCAGGACCTCCCAAAAAGGCCGAACCTGCAAAAAATGTTTCACGTGAAACAAGGGCTTAAGGAAGAAGAACAGCGCAGAACATGTGTTCTTCCCTGAATTTTCGGCCCCGAATTTCGAATTTCCGACGAAGTTCTACGCAAGCGCCGACGCCAAAGCGTGCGCGCCCCGCCGCCCCCGCGGCCCTCAATAATTCGGCCAGAGGCCGGGGGTCGCAAGTTCCAGAAGGGTGCCGTCCGGATCGCGGAAATAGAGGCTCACGCCGCCCTTGGGCCAGGCCATCTCGCCCTCGATGGGGATGGCATGGCGCGCGAGATGGGTGCGCCAGGGCTCCAGCGCCTCGGCGGGGATGGCGAGGGCCACATGGGCGCGCCCACTCGCATCATGGGGCGGGATGGTGCCGCCCGGCAGGGTCAAGGTTTGGTCGGCCGCGCCGCGCTTGAACAGCAGCAGCACCGTACCGCCGAGGGGATAGGCCCGGAAACGCGGATCGCCGAGCATGGGCGCGAGCCCGAGCACGCCCTCGTAAAAGGCGGCGGCGCGCTCCAGATCCTCGACATAGAGGCCGGTTTCCAGCACCGGCCCGAGCGGCGGCGAGACGTGTTCGCCCCCCTGCCCGCTCACTTTCCCACTCACCACAGATTGAGCGTGGCGCGGGCCTCTTCCGACATGCGGCCCTGGTCCCACGGGGGATCGAAGGTGATTTCCACCGTCACGCCGCCGATGCCCTCCACTGTGTTCACGGCGTTTTCCACCATGCCCGGCAGCTCGGCCGCCGAGGGGCAATTGGGGGTGGTCAGCGTCATCTCGACCGCGACCGACCGATCGTCGGCGATGTCCACCTTATAGATCAGCCCCAGCTCGTAGATGTCGACCGGGATCTCGGGATCATAGACGGTCTTCATGGCCGCGACGATGTCGTCGGTGAGACGCGCCAATTCCGCCTCGGGAATCGTCGATTTGATTTCCGGGGTATTGGGGGAGTCGTTGAGCGCCGTTTCCGTCATGCGAACAAATCCTGCGCCTTCAGCAAGGCCGCCGCAAGGCGGTCCACGTCGGCGCGCGTGTTGTAGAGGGCGAGCGATGCCCTGCAAGTGGCCGTGGTGTCATATCGGGCCATCAGCGGCTGAGCGCAATGGGTTCCTGCGCGCACGGCAACTCCATACCGATCCAGCACGGTCGCAACGTCATGGGGATGGGCATTTTTCATTTCGAACGAGATGATCGCGCCCTTGCCCGCCGCCGTGCCGATGATCCGCAGGCTGTTCATGGCGCCGAGCACATCGTGGGCATAGGCGGAAAGGTCGCGCTCGTGCGCTTCGATCCGCTCGCGGCCGAGCGAGGTCATATAGTCCAGCGCCGCGCCGAGGCCGATGGCCTGGACGATGGGCGGGGTTCCGGCCTCGAAGCGGTGCGGCGGGGTGGCGTAGGTCACGCGATCCTCGCTCACTTCCTTGATCATCTCGCCGCCGCCCTCGTAAGGCGGCATCTGGGAGAGCAGATCGAGCTTGCCGTAAAGGATGCCGATGCCGGTCGGCCCATAGAGCTTGTGGCCGGTGACGGCGAAGAAATCGACGTCGAGGTCGCGCACATCCACCGGCATGTGGACCGCGCTCTGGCAGCCGTCCACCACCACTTTCGCGCCCACCGAATGGGCCGCGCGGGCGATCTCCTTGATGGGCGTCACCGTGCCGAGCACGTTGGACATCTGGGTGATGGCGACGATCTTGGTGCGCGGCGTCAGAAGCTGTTCGAACGCCTCGAAATCGAACGAGCCGTCCTCGCGCACCGGCGCCCATTTGATTACCGCGCCCTTGCGCTCGCGCAGGAAATGCCAGGGCACGATGTTGGAATGGTGCTCCATGATGGAGAGCACGATCTCGTCTCCGGCCTGGATCGACTGGCCGAGCGAGCTGGCCACCGTGTTCAGCGACCCCGTGCCGGACCGGGTGAAGATGATTTCATCAATGCTGGCGGCGTTGAAGAAGGCGCGGATGGTCTCGCGCGCCGCCTCATAGGCTTCCGTCGCCGCATTGGCGAGATAATGCAGCCCGCGATGGACGTTGGAATATTCGAACTCATAGGCATGGCGCATCCGGTCCAGCACCTGCACCGGCTTCTGGGCCGAGGCGGCGTTGTCCAGGTAGGACAAGGGATGGCCGTTCACCTCCATCGACAGGGCGCGAAAATCGGCGCGCACCTTCTCGACATCATAGCTGCCGTTGGCCACTGCGGGATGGGTCTCAGTCATGAAAAAGGTCCGTCGCTTTAGAGACCGTCATCCCCGGGCGTGACCCGGGGATCTCCCTCCACCGAGGTGCCGCCAGGCGACCCAGGATGGCCGGGTCAAGCCCGGCCATGACGATTGGGGTCAAGGGCGCGCTCCGCTCACCCCGCCCGTTTCTTCAGCCAAGCCTCGGCGCGGGCGATCAGGCCGTCGCGCAGATCGTCATTTTCCACGAACTCCAGCGCCTCGCCCACGAACGCCTGGATCAGCATCGCCTCGGCTTCTTTCGCCGGAATGCCGCGCGCCTTGAGATAGAACAGCAGATCCTCGTTGAGGTCGCCCGCCGTCGCGCCGTGGCCGCACTGCACGTCGTCGGCGAAGATCTCAAGCTCCGGCTTGTTGTCCATCTCGGCGGTTTCACCGAGCAGAAGCGCCTGGCTCATCATGCGGCCGTCGGTCTTCTGCGCGTCGGGGCGAACCACGATCTTGCCCTGGAACACGCCGTGGCTCTCGTCCGCCAGCACGGTCTTGAACAATTCGCGGCTTTCGCAATGGGCCACCGCATGATCCAGCAGCAAGGTCACGTCGGCATGCTGGCGGCTTTTCAACAAGGTCACGCCGCGCAGACCCGCCTGCGAGCCGGTGCCGGAAAAGCGACCATAGACGCTCAGCCGCGAAACCTGCGCGCCCGAGGTGAGCCCGAAGGTGTGGAACTTCGCGTCCCGGCCGATATCGGCCATGAAGGTGCCGAGGTGAAGCGCCGTGTCGCCCTCTTCCTGGAGGCGGATGTAATCCAGATGGCTGTCGTCGCCGGCGAACACCTCGATGGCATCGTTCTGCTGATAGGGCACGCCGTCGCGCCCCTGGAAGCTCTCGACCAGGGTGATGCTGGCGCCGGCGCCCACATCCAGCAAGGTGCGGGAATAGGTGGCAGCGGGATCGTCCAGCGTGAACACATGGGCGATATGCAGCGGCCGCTCGATCCTGGCGCCGTCGGCCACGTGAATCACCAGCCCCTCGCCGAGGAAGGCGGTGTTGAGCGCCAGCGCGCCGTCATAGCGCTGCGGCGCCAATGTGCCGAGCTTCTCCACCGCCCCCTGCCCCTTGGCGATGGCACTGGAAAGCGGCATGACCGAAAGGCCGGGCTCCAGGCCGAGAAGGTCGGAATGCTGGCGCGCCAGCACACCGTTCACGAACACGATGCGCCGCGCACCCGCGAACGAAACCGCCCGCAAATGGCCTTCCGCCGCCGCGCTATCGCCGAGCGTCGTGATGGGCGCGAACGCGTCCCGCATCAGGGCCCGCAGGTCCGTGTATTTCCACTCTTCCACCCGGCGGTGCGGCAGGCCGTTCTCGCAGAAGGCGGCAAGCGCCGCCGCGCGCACTTCGCCGATGCGGGTGGCGAGCGGGCCCGGCAAAGCGTCCTGCGCCAGGCGCGCGTCCAGGGTGGTGCGCAATTTGTCTTCGGCCGTCGTTCGGACCGGCTGGTTGTGGATGGTCATGATCCGATCCTCACGCCGCGTCCTGGCCGTAGCCCGCGTAGCCGGAGGCCTCCAGCTCGTGCGCCAGCTCCTTGCCGCCGGTCCGCACGATGCGGCCCTTGTGCATCACATGCACCACGTCCGGCACGATATGATCCAGCAGGCGCTGGTAATGGGTGATGACCACCATGCCGCGCTCGGGGGAGCGCAAAGCGTTCACGCCCTCGGAGACCACCTTCAGCGCATCGATGTCGAGGCCGGAATCGGTCTCGTCCAGGATGCAGACCTTCGGCTGGAGCAAGGTCATCTGGAGGATTTCGTTGCGCTTCTTCTCGCCGCCGGAGAAGCCCACGTTCACCCCGCGCCGGAGCATGTCCTGGCTGATGCCGAGGAAGCCGGCCTTCTCCTTCACCAGGCGCAGGAATTCGGGGGTGGAGAGCTCCTGTTCCCCGCGCGCCTTGCGCTGTGCGTTCAGCGCGGTGCGCAGAAAGGTCATGGTGGCGACGCCGGGGATCTCGATCGGATACTGGAACGCCAGGAACAGGCCGGCGGAGGCCCGCTCTTCCGGCGCCATGTCCAGCAGGTCCAGCCCGTCCAGCAGCGCTTCGCCGGCGGTGACCTCATAATCCGGCTTGCCGGCGAGGACATAGGACAGAGTGGACTTGCCGGAGCCGTTGGGGCCCATGATGGCGTGCACCTCGCCGGCATTCACCTTCAGATCGAGGCCCCTGAGGATCTCGTTGTCGTCGATGCGGGCGTGCAGATTCTTGATTTCGAGCAAAGCCATGATCGTTTCCGTTCATCATAATGCGGCGACCGGTTTCCGGGACGGCTCACGAGCCTCGCGCGGAAAGGCGCCGGGACAGTTCGGTTCAGGCAGGCCATGCCCCGCATCCGGGGCACGGCGACCGGCGGGTTCTCGGGCTGGCGTCAGCCCACCGAGCCTTCGAGGCTCACGGAGATGAGCTTCTGCGCCTCCACGGCGAACTCCATGGGAAGCTGCTGGAGCACGTCCTTCACGAAGCCGTTGACGATCAGCGCCACCGCTTCCTCCTGCGAGAGACCCCGCTGGAGGCAGTAGAACATCTGATCCTCGGAGATCTTCGAGGTGGTGGCCTCGTGCTCGAACACCGCGCTGGAATTCTTGGCCTCGATGTAGGGCACGGTATGCGCCCCGCATTTGTTGCCGATCAGCAGGGAGTCGCAGTTCGTGAAATTGCGCGAATTGGTGGCCCGGCGATGGGCCGTCACCTGCCCGCGATAGGTGTTCTCCGAATGGCCGGCGGCGATACCCTTGGAGATGATGCGGCTCGACGTGTTCTTGCCGAGGTGGATCATCTTCGTGCCGCTGTCCACCTGCTGGTAGCCGTTGGAAATGGCGATGGAATAGAATTCGCCCTGGCTGTTGTCGCCGCGCAGGATGCAGCTTGGATATTTCCAGGTGATGGCCGAGCCGGTCTCCACCTGAGTCCAGGAGATCTTGGAATTGTCGCCCCGGCAATCGCCGCGCTTGGTGACGAAATTATAGATGCCGCCCTTGCCGTCCTTGTCGCCGGGATACCAGTTCTGGACGGTGGAATATTTGATCTCGGCATCCTTCAGCGCCACCAGCTCGACCACGGCGGCATGAAGCTGGTTCTCGTCGCGCTGCGGGGCGGTGCAGCCTTCCAGATAGCTCACATAGGCGCCTTCATCGGCGATGATGAGGGTGCGCTCGAACTGCCCGGTGTTGCGCTCATTGATGCGGAAATAGGTGGACAATTCCATGGGGCAGCGCACGCCCTTGGGGATGTAGACGAACGAGCCGTCGGAGAACACGGCGGTGTTCAGCGTGGCGTAGAAATTGTCCGACACCGGGACCACCGAGCCGAGATATTGCTTCACCAGCTCGGGATGCTCGCGGATGGCTTCCGAGATCGAGCAGAAGATCACGCCGGACTTGGCCAGTTCCGCCTTGAAGGTGGTGGCCACCGACACGCTGTCGAACACCGCATCCACGGCGATGCGCGGGGCGGAGCTTTCCACGCCCAGCAGCGCCTCGCGCTCGCGCAGCGGAATGCCGAGCTTGTCATAGGTGGCGAGGATCTCGGGATCCACCTCGTCCAGGGATTGCAGCTTCGGCTTGGGCTGCGAATAATAATAATAATCCTGGAAATCGATCTTGGGATAGCTGACCCGGGCCCAGGTGGGCTCCTCCATGGTCAGCCAGCGCCGATAGGCGTCAAGACGCCATTCCAGCATCCATTCCGGCTCGTTCTTCTTGGCCGAGATATAGCGGACGGTATCTTCGCTCAGGCCCTTTGGGGCCTTCTCGCTCTCGATATCGGTGACGAACCCGTATTTGTACTGGTCCACATCGATCGATCGGGCGAGATCAACCGTCTCCTGAACTGCAGGCATCTTCTCGTCTCCTCTCCCGCGCGGGGTCAAGGCCCGCGGGTCAAGTCCTTCGGCGAGGGGGTGGCGCAAGGCCCTGTCGTAAAGACGGCCGCCACCCTGTTCCCGCCACGCTGTGCTTGGAGCATTTCCAGATCTAAAAAGTCGAGAAACTTTTTCTGGAATTGCTCTAAGCCGCCCGTTCTGGGCGGTTCCTGAGACGCGGGACCGCGTGGCCGATGGCCGCCAGCGCCGCATCGATATCTTCGTCCGTGCTCGACCACCCGAGCGACAGGCGGATCGCTCCGCGCGCCTGATCTTCCGCAAGCCCCATGGCCCGGAGCACATGAGAGGCACCGACCTTGCCGGACGAGCAGGCGGAACCCGCACTTACCGATAGATGGGCAAGATCGAGGGCAATCACCAGGGTTTCGGCGCGAATCCCCGGAAATATGACGCAGGACGTGTTGGCGAGGCGCTCCACGCCCACCCCGAGAATGATCGCATCCGGCGCCAGGGTCAAAAGTCCCGCTTCCAGGCGATCCCGCAGGCCGGCGAGCCTCGGCCCCTCGGCCGACAGATCCGCACCGGCCGCCCGCGCCGCAGCGCCAAAGCCGGCGAGCGCGGCCACATTCTCCGTGCCCGCGCGCCGGCCGCGCTCCTGGCCGCCGCCGCCGATCAGCGGATGGCGCACCATAGTGTCCCCATGTCCGGCGACAAGCGCGCCAGCGCCTTGAGGGCCGCCCATCTTGTGGGACGACACGGTGAGGAAGTCGACGCCAAGGCGCGCCACATCGATGGGCACGCGCCCGGCGCCCTGGACCGCGTCACAATGAACCACCGCCCCATGCGCCCGCGCGCGCGCCGAGGCTTCCGCCACGGGCTGGAGGATGCCGGTCTCATTATTGGCCAGCATGACGGAGACCAGCGCCCGCCGTCCCGCCGCGGCATGGCGAGCGAGGGCGGCGTCCAGGGCCTCCAGATCAAGCCGCCCGTCGGCAGCGAGGGGCAAAAGCTCCACCTGGTCCGGGCCGAAGCGGTGGCCGCTCAGTACCGAGGGATGTTCGCCCGCCCCCGCCAGCAGCACGTCGCAGGTGACGCGGCGGCCTTGGATGTCCAACTCCGGGGACAGCCCCAGCGCATTGGCTTCGCTGGCGCCGGACGTGAACACGATGCCGCGCGGATCGGCGGCGGTGAGCGCGGCGATCTCCATGCGGGCCTGCTCCACGCGCTGACGCGCCGCGCGCCCGTCCGCATGGATGGACGAGGCATTGCCGCCCCGGTCCAGCGCATCGATCATCGCCGCGCGCGCCTGCGGGCGCAGGGGCGATGTGGCATTGTGATCCAGGAATACCCGAGGCTGCGCACCGGCGCTCATGTCAACGCCCCCGCTCGCCCCTGCCCCGACACCGCCTGTGAATGCGCACACGCCGCCAGCCGCCGACCGATCGCGCCGCCGATGCGCGCACCCCGGACCGAAAGCTTGCAATTGGGCATGACATCATCCATATGTCAGACTTCATCCGTCTCTGCCCCGCAGCGTTGTTGTCACCGCGCGGCCGGAAGAGATAAATTAGAATTATTCTAAATAGATAGGGCGCCGTCGAGGCCAAGTCAAGACGTCCTCGCGAAGACGTCTTTGGGCACGTTCGTGTTTCGGCCCGGCCGAAAAGCAACTGCCCCGCCTTTGCTGCTGCCCGCCGAGAGGTCGCGGACGTCCATGCCAGAAGTCATCTTCACCGGCGAGAAGGGGCGGCTTGAGGGTCGCTATCAGCCCGCAAAGACCCGAAACTCTCCCATCGCGATCATTCTTCATCCGCACCCCCAGTTCGGCGGCACGATGAACAATCCGGTCGTGTACAACCTCTATTATCAGTTCGTGAACCGGGGCTTTTCGGTCCTGCGCTTCAATTTCCGGGGTGTCGGGCGCAGCCAGGGCTCGTTCGATCACGGCCCGGGTGAATTGTCCGACGCCGCCGCCGCGCTCGATTGGGCGCAATCGGTGAACCCGGATGCCCGCGCCTGCTGGATCGCCGGCGTCTCCTTCGGCGCCTGGATCGGCATGCAGCTCCTGATGCGCCGGCCCGAGGTGGAGGGCTTCATCTCCATCGCCGCGCCCGCGAACCTGTTCGACTTCTCCTTCCTGGCGCCCTGCCCCTCCTCCGGCCTGTTCGTCCATGGCGACAAGGATGCGGTGGTGCCGACCACCGCGGTCGCGACCCTGGTGGAAAAGCTGAAGACCCAGAAGGGCATCGTGATCGAGCAGCAGATCGTGCCCGGCGCCAACCACTTCTTCGACGGCAAGACCGACGAACTGATGAGCGTTGTCGGCACCTATCTGGACAAGCGCCTCCCCGGCGCCCGCACCACCAGCGCCGCCTGAGGGTTTTCAAGCCCCACGTTGAGACTGGCCCCCCCGCGGACCCCTCGCTCCCTCTCCCTCGCGGGGAGAGGGCTGGGGTGGGGCCATGGAGCCCTATCGGCGGGGCTTGTATCGTTTCAGAAAGGCCCAGCCCCCTCACCCGCCCGCGAGCGGGCGACCTCTCCCCCCAAGGGGAGAGGTGGGTCTCGCGCCTCCCCCACTCGCTCCCCCTGGGGGAGAGGTGTGTCCTCTGGGAGAGGGGCGTGTCGCGCGCCTCCCCTATCGGGGCGAAAACACGACGCCCCCTGTCAAAGGCGCAGGCACGCCCGTCGTGGAGGGAAATGTCAGCGGCAATCCCCGCAGCGCCCGCACCGCCAGAAACCCGAACGCGTGCGCCTCCAGCGCATCGGCGGACCAGCCCACCGCTTCTGCCGGCATTACCGGAACCCCGAGCCGCGCTCCGAGCATGGCAAGAAGGGTGGGGTTGCGCGCACCGCCGCCGCCGACAATCCAAAGGCGTGGCCGCGCCGGGAGCAAGGGCACGATGGCGGCCACCGATGCCGCCGTGATCGCGGCCAGAGTTGCCGCACCATCCTCGGTCGCGTAGGACGCAAGGGCCAGCCGCTCCGCGATGAAGGCCCGAAATTCGTTCCGATCCAGAGACTTCGGTGGCGGCGCGGCGAAGAAGGGATGGCTCAGCACCCGCGCGACGCCCGCTTCGTCCACCTCCCCCGTCCGCGCCAGCGCCCCATCCGCATCAAACGGAATGCCCGTGCGGGCGAAGACGAAATCGTCCAGCAGCGCATTGCCGGGGCCGGTATCGCAGGCGATGGGATCGGCATCGCCATCGATGATCGTGACGTTCGCCACCCCGCCGATGTTCAGCACCGCCACCGGGCCGGCAAGATCGAGGGCGCGCACCAGGGCCTTGTGGAACACCGGCACCAGGGGCGCCCCCTGCCCGCCGGCCGCAACATCCGCCGCGCGGAAATCGGCCACCACCGTGACGCCAAGATCCTGCGCCAGCCTTTCGCCGAGGCCGATCTGCAAGGTCAGGCGGGCGTGTGGGCGGTGCAGCAGGGTCTGGCCATGAAAGCCCACCACATCCAGATCGCCAGGCGCAAGGCGCATCTGGTCGAGCAGCGCGCGCACCGCTTGCCCATGTAGGGCGGTGATCCGCGCCTCGGCCTCGGCAAGCACACCCGGACGTGCCTCGCGCGAATTGACGCCCCGCGCGTCGGCCATGGCCTGTTCCAGCAGGACGCGCATGTCCGGTGCATAGGGATAGGTCGCCGAAGGGCCGAGCCAGAACACGCGGTCCCCATCGGTCTCGATCAAGGCGGCATCGATCCCGTCCATCGACGTGCCGCTCATCAGGCCCAAAGCTCGCATGCGCTTTCCCCCCATGCGCTTCCCCCCGATGCATTCGCGCGTCAGACCTGTTACACCAGCCGCCTTTCCAAAGCCTCCTGTGCGGACCTCAATGACTGCCTTTCGCTCCGATTTCCTGCGCACTCTCGAAGAGCGCGGCTATATCCACCAGTGTTCCGATGCCGAGCGCCTGGACGCCAAGGCGTGCGAAGGGCCGATCACCGCCTATATCGGCTTCGACGCGACCGCCTCTTCCCTGCATGCCGGGCATCTGCTCTCCATCATGATGCTGCGCACGCTCCAGCGCACCGGGCATAAGCCCATCGCGCTCATGGGCGGCGGCACCACCAAGATCGGCGACCCTTCCGGCAAGGACGAAGCCCGCAAGATGCTGACCGACGCGCAGATCGACGCCAATATCGACTCGATCCGCAAGGTGTTCGAACGCTTCCTGGATTTTTCCGCCGGCGCGAAGATGGAGAACAATGCGGTTTGGCTCGACGAGCTGAAATACATCCCGCTGCTGCGCGAAGTCGGGCCGCATTTCACCATCAACCGCATGCTGACCTTCGATTCGGTGAAGCTGCGGCTGGAGCGCGAGCAGCCGCTGACCTTCCTCGAATTCAATTACATGATCCTGCAAGCCTATGATTTCGTGGAGCTGAACAAGCGCCACGGCTGCATTTTGCAGATGGGCGGTTCGGATCAATGGGGCAATATCGTCAATGGCATGGAGCTTGGCCGCCGGATGCACGGCGCCGATCTGTTCGCGCTGACGACGCCGCTGCTGACCACCTCCTCCGGCGCCAAGATGGGCAAGACCGCAGGTGGCGCGGTGTGGCTCGATGCGGACCTGCTGAGCCCTTACGAATATTGGCAATATTGGCGCAACAGCGGGGACGCGGATGTGGTCCGCTTCCTCAAGCTGTTCACCGAGCTGCCGCTGGACGAGATCGCCCGCCTCGGCGCGCTTGAGGGGCAAGAGATCAATTTCGCCAAGGAGGTGCTCGCCACCGAGGCGACGGCCCTGCTCCATGGCCGGGACCGCGCGGAGGAAGCCAAGGCCACCGCCCGCAGCACCTTCGAGGATGGCGCGCTGGCCATGAACCTGCCCACCATCGAGGTGCCGGCCGATCAGTTGAAGACGGGTCTTGCCGCCAATACGGCTTTTGTCTCAGCTTCCTTGGTGGCCTCCACCAGTGAAGCCCGCCGGCAGATCAAGGGCGGCGGACTCAAGGTCAACGATGCCATCGTGACCGACGAGAAGCTGATCCTGACCGATGCGGACCTCACCGCGGAAGGCGTCATCAAGCTATCCCTGGGCAAGAAGAAGCACGTGCTTTTGCGGCCGGTGTAAGTTTGCGCCCACCCAACAAAAAAGGCCCCCTCCCGGGGGCCTTTTTCATGACTGGTGAGGCGATCAGCGCTTCCAGCGACCGTCATACTTGAACTCGGGCGCGCCCTTGAGCTGGTCCTTCGTGGTGTTCATCATCGCCGACCACTTCTTATCTTTCTCGGAATAGGCGATCTTCACGGCACTGGGCCGCACGACCACATAGCGCTCGCCCATTCCCAGGAAGCCGCCGACCGAGATGATGTAGCCGGCCAGATCGCCCTGCGACAGCATCAGATCCTTGATCTCGTCGACCGTCTCGTTCTGGCCGTTGACGACGTTCAGCCCGATCAAATTATAGCTGAGAACATCGGTCGGCTTCGCGGTGACGAAGGTGTCGGATTGAACGGCGACAGCATTCTGCGCCATGACAGATCCGATAGGGGCTGCGATCATGGAAATAGCGGTCAGGGCGATTAGGGTTTTGCGCATTATTATTGCTCCTGCATCGAATTGCACAACAGGAACGCCAACCTGCACAATAAGTTCCCACCCGAGCAACTGAGGCTTGGCACGACAGAACCAAAATCACTTACACGTCGAGAGGTTCACGCCTTCGTTTAGCAATTTTTACCCCGTGTCACCGCACCGGAGGCGTATCGCTGGAATCGCGGAATTCGAACATCTTGCGCAGGAAGCCCGGCGCCACCGCGGACAGCGGGTTCACCCGCAGGGTCGGCCCGCTCATGGGACCTGTGACCTCGAAGGTCACGCCCACCAGACCTTCGTTCGGCCCACCGCCCAGCAGCATGCCGATGACCGGCACCTTGCTGAACAGATTGTTGAGCCCGTAGGCGGGCACATAGGTGCCGCGCATGGAAAGGCGCTCGGCGGCAAAATCGATGGTGCCGTCTACCGTGACACCGGCCACCGGCCCCCAGATCGCGCCTTCGCGGATGGTGACGCTGCCGGGCGTCCGAATGAACTTGGCCTGCGCCTTCTGGAACACGGCCGTGCCCGGCTCCTGGCGGCCGCTGGAATCGCGGGCCGCCGCGCTCAGGCTTTCCAGCCCGGGCTCGCCGCGCACCACGAAATCGCGAATATTGAGGGTGCCTTCCTGGGGCGTGCTGTCGCCGCGCGGCGGGTCCACCACCACCCACATGTCGCCGCCCTCGATCTTGGGATAGATCTCCAGGAAGCGCAGCACCGCGCCGGCGTCCGAGGTGCGCAGGAACAAAGCCCTGCGGCCGGCATCGGTGTTGCGGATCTCGCCCGCAAGATTGCCCTCCCGCCCGATCTTGGCGCTCATGGAGAAGTTGCGCAGCTCGACGCCCCGCCGGCTCACGGTGAGGTCCATCTGGCGCAGAACCTCGCCGTTGTTGCCGGTCAGCGCGCCAATCTTCGCCTCCACGTCCACATCCTGGTTGCGAGGCGACCTTCCGGTCTTGGGATCCTTCGGCGCTGCCGGACTGCCGATGAGGCTCTTCATGATGCCGCGCGCATCCACCACGTCGCCGGTGATGCGGACCCGCAGCACGTCGCCCGAGCGGTCGGCCTTCAGGCTCGCCTTGTCGCCGTCGCTGAGCTGGAAGGTCGGGAAATTGGCGGCGTTCAAGTCGCCATTGTCGGCGAGTTCCAGTGACCCCTTGATCAGCGCTCCGGACCCGTCGAGCACCAATTCGTTGATCTTGATCCGCGAGCCGGTGTCGACGGTGGAGAAGCGGGCCTTCAGCGGCCGGCCGGCCGGCTTCGACAGGCCTGGGATCAGATCCGAGATCCGCGCCGCCGTGAGGTCCAGCTCGATATTGGCCTTGGTTTCCTTGTTGTTGGTCGTGCCGACGAGCTTCAGCAGCACCGGCCCGGACACCGCGGTAAGCCCGATGCCGATCTTGCTGCGGGCGGAATCATCCAGGGTGGCATTGACGCGCAGGTCGGCGTCCGCCTGATCCTTCTTCTTCTCATACTCGAAGGTGGCGGGCGCCCCCGCAAGCTTGCCGTCGCCGCGCAGCAGGATGCCGGCCGGCGTCGCAAACACGGAAACGGTAGCCCCTTCCATGCGTTGGCCGGCGAATACATCGTCCAAACCGAAATCGGTCAATGTCGCCTCGACCGAATAATCGGTGTCGGCGGGATCAGCGACCTTGCGGAAATGAATGTTGATCTGCACCACGGCCGAGAGGCGACCGCGCGTGGTGGCGGGATCATAGGCGGTGCCGGCCGGTCCCTTCAGCGCATCCATGCCGAGCACTTCGATGCCGGCGTCGGCCGGCCCGTCGATCTTCACCCGGATCTGGCTGCGCGGCTCGCGGGGGAAATAATCTGGCATGAAGAACACGCCGTCGCTCATGGCGAGCTTGCGATTGCCGGGCGTGACCACGGTGCCCTCGGGCAGGTTCACGCGGACCGTGCGGCCGGTGACCAGGACATTGAGCTTCGCATCGCGGATCGGCGGCAAGCCCTTGAGCGCCTGGATCGAAAAACCACTGCCGTTCATCTCCAGATGCACGGCATCATCGGGCAGCGGAATTTCCTTCTGGCCGATCAGATCGAGCGGCATGTTGACGACGATGGTGGAGCCATCCACCGTTCCGCCGGTCACGTTTTCCAGCACAAAGGTGCGGGCCGGCGGGGCGATGGACACCGGCCAGAAGCGCCGCACCGTGGTGGAGGGCATGGGCGAGCCCACGGCATTGAGCTTGATCGCCGGCACGTCGATGCCAAAATCCACCATACCGGTGAAGGTGAGGCCCCCGGCGGCGCTGGAGAGCGCGCCGCGCTCGAACAGCAATTGCTTGCTGGACGGCGTATAGCGCCCGCCCACGTCGGCCGTGGTCAGCGCCAGCGGGGGATCGGGCATCTCCGGCCCGGCGAAAATGACATTCTGCTGACGCAGCACGTAGGGCCAGTCCTGCTCCGCCGAGGCCGGGACGGTCACCTCGCCCTGCAGGGCGACCTTGTTGGCATTCTTGCTCGCCGCCAGCGTATCGATGACCACCACCCGCCGTTGCGGGTCGAGGGTCACGGCGAGTTCGGCACCGTCCAGCACGAAACGTTCGGACGTGTCCTCGCCGTTGCCGATCTCCCCGGCCCCGAGCATCACGCGGCCGTTCGCAGCCCGCACGTTTCCGTCCGAGGCCAAGCGGGCGCTGAACGTCGCGGAAAGCGGCATGTCCATGTAGAAGCGCCGCCAATCCTGGCTGAAAGCCTGGACCAGATCGCGCGTCGAGACATCCTTCACGTCCAGCATCACCGAGCGCTCGCGATTGTTCACCGGGCCGATGGTGGCGATCAGGGTCGCAGTGCTGTGCGGGCTCTTGACGGTGAAGGTCAGCACCGCGCCGCCGGAGGGCGGCCGCGCAAGGCGGATCGAGATGTCGTCGAACGATACTTTGCGGCCGCTCGCCTCGTTCAGCACCGTGAGGGTGCCGTCCTTGAGGCCGACGTCCTGGAGCGCCGCGCCGTCAAGGCCGCCACGCTCCAATTGATCGAGCCATTGGGCCAACCCCCTCAGCAGCAGCGGATCCGACGCGCGCTCGCGCACGGAGCCGGCGGGCGCAGTCGGCGTTGTTGCTGGCGCATTGGCGGGGCTCGCCGAACTCGTGCCCGGTACCGGCGGCACCAGGGGATCGCCGCTCGGCGTGGTGGTGATCGCCTTGGCCCCCTTGCCCGTCGCCACGGCGACCGAACCCGAGGCGGCGATCTTCACGGTCATTTCCGCGCCGATGAGGTCGATCCGACGTGCCCGCGGCGACAGTGTCAGCAGGCTGCCTTCCAATTCGACCTCGGCGCTCGGCGCCCCGGCGACGAGTTCGCCGTCGGGTCCGGTCACGCGGATGTCGTGGACGATAACGACCGTGCTCCCCTCCGCGACGGTTTCCATCGTGGTCGAGCCGATCTTCACCTTGTAATTCGGTCCGAGGCGATCCTCTATGGCGCGCTCGATATAGGGCGTGGCAATGTTCGCGGTAACGATGCCCTGCGAGATCAACCCATACAGAGCGAGCGCCGCGAGGCCGCCGATGGCGAACACGCCCACGAGCAGCCACATGGCCAGGCGCGCGAGGCGGCTGCGGGGCACGAGCGCGCCGGCAATGCCTTGCAGGCGCGAACGCCGGGCGTGCCGCTCGCCCGGCTTCGGCTGCCTTGCGTTATCGCTCATCCCTTCGCAACCCTCCGCGTGCCTCAAAGCGCCCCCGCGCCGGCATGGTGCGGCGCCAGAATGTACGATCCAGTTTTCCAAGCAAGGGGATCTGGCTCTGCCGGTAAGACACCCACACGTCGAAAGGAAGGCACTTGACTGAAATTCCCCTCCCGGGTGCACCCGCTCCCGCCTTCACCTTGCCGCGCGACGGCGGCGGCAGCGTCTCCCTCAGCGACTTTGCCGGCCGCAAGCTGGTGCTCTATTTCTATCCCAAGGCTGATACTCCGGGATGCACCAAGGAAGCCATTGCCTTCAACCGCCTGCGGGCGGAATTCGCACGGGCCGACACCGACATTCTCGGCGTCTCGGCCGATCCGGTGGCGAAGCAGGACAAGTTCAAGACCAAATACGACCTCGAAATTCCGCTCGCTTCCGACGAGGCCACGGCCATGCTCGCGGCCTATGGCGTCTGGGGGGAAAAGAGCATGTACGGCCGAAAATACATGGGGATAGAGCGCGTGACCCTGCTCATCGGCCGCGATGGCACCATCGCCAAGGTCTGGCCGAAGGTGAAGGTGGACGGCCATCCGGAAGAGGTGCTGGAAGCCGCGAAGGCGCTGGCTTAGCGGTTGCCAACCCAGGATAGTCCCTGCAATTATCGACCAACTCAGGGATATTTAGCCATGAACCTCTGGCGATACGTCATCACGGCGGATAACGGCTCCGCACCGAATTTCGAATCGCCAGCGACCACGCTAGCAATCTGCAAGCCCCGGATCCGCCGACATGCCCAAGTCGGGGATCTGGTGGTGGCCTTCGCCGGGGGCCCCTGGGGAGGCATCCTCATGCCGTTGTCTGGGGCGGCGAGGTTACAAGAAAACTATTGTTTCGTGATTATTGGAATTCTGAAGACTTTCAATGCAAAAAACCAAATAAGAGCGCGTGGCCTGATAATATCTATCAGCCAAATGGTCCCGCATCTCTTAAACAAGTCCACAATCCCGTGCATTGTCCCGCTGAAAAAGAAACCGACGTTTCGGGAAAATACGTTCTGATCTTCGATCGCGCTTGGCGAATCAGCAGCGATGAGGAGCCATTTCCCGGCGAAGGCTATCGCCTGGAAATGAATGCCCGGCGCGGCCATCGCAAGTCACCTCTGGCGACGGACGAGCGAGACCGTTGGCTCGACTGGCTGAAATCGCACGCGAGCCCATTCGATCCGAAAGAGGTCGGGGGTCACGGCACATGCAAGCAGGAGAAACGGCGCCACCGCACTTCCTGCGGACCCTGTTAAGCGGCGCCATCCCGGTGGCGCCGCTGCGCGCTCACTCCACGTCTTCGACCTGATCCGGCCCGCCGCCATAGGCGCGCTGGGCGAGGGCGGCTTCCATGAAGGGGTCGAGATCGCCGTCCAGCACTTCCTGCGGCGTGCCCGACGTGACGCCGGTGCGCAGGTCCTTCACCAGCTGATAGGGCTGGAGCACGTAAGAGCGGATCTGGTGGCCCCAGCCGATATCGGTCTTGGCCGCCTGCTCCGCGATCGCCTCGGCCTCACGCCGCTTCAGCTCCAAATCATAGAGCTTGGCGCGCAGCATGTTCCAGGCGGTGGCGCGGTTCTTGTGCTGGGAGCGGTCGCCCTCGCTCACCACCGCGATGCCGGTGGGAATATGGGTGAGGCGCACGGCCGATTCGGTCTTGTTCACGTGCTGCCCGCCCGCGCCGCCGGAGCGCATGGTGTCCACCCGCACGTCGGCTTCCTTGATGTCCACCACGATGCGGTCGTCCACCACCGGATAGACGTCGACGCTGGCGAACGAGGTCTGCCGCCGGGCGTTGGAATCGAACGGCGAGATGCGCACCAGGCGGTGCACGCCCGCCTCGGTCTTCAGCCAGCCATAGGCATTATGGCCCTTCACCTGGATGGTGGCGGACTTCAGGCCGGCCTGCTCGCCCTGTGATTCGTCCATCAGCTCCACCTTGAAGCCGTGGCGCTCGCACCAGCGCCGGTACATGCGCAGCAGCATCTCGGCCCAGTCCTGGCTGTCGGTGCCGCCGGCGCCGGCATGGACTTCCAGATAGCTGTCGTTGGAATCCGCCTCGCCCGCAAGCAGGGCGTCCAGTTCGCGGCGCGCCAGCTCGGCCTTCAGCCCGTCGAGCGCGGCGGCAGCTTCCGAGATGACCCCCTCATCGCCCTCGGCCTCGCCAAGCTCGATCAATTCGACATTGTCGGCGAGATCGCGATTGACCCGGTCGATGGCGCCGAGCGCGTCCTCAAGGCCGGTGCGCTCCTGCATGATCTTCTGCGCCCGCTCCGGATCGTTCCAGAGGTTCGGATCCTCGGCGATGTTGTTCAATTCGGCGAGGCGCCGACGCGAGCGGTCCACATTGAGATGCTGACGCAGCAGATCAACGGACTGATTGATCTCGTCGACTTTCGCGGCGAGCTCCGCACGCATGGGAAACCTTTCTGATCCGAGGGCCGCGGAAAATAGCGGCGGTGCACCGGCCTGTAAACGGGCGCCGGGCAAAGAGCGAGATGCTTGGGTGGCGTCGCTCAGCTTGAGTGCCCCTCCCCTCGCCCTTCCCCCGCACACGGGAGAGGGAACGGGAAGGCGCTCAGTACAGCCCGCCGGTGCCGCTGCGCACCGCCCGGTCGGCTTCCGGCGTCACGGTCATCGGCGCATCGCTCGCCCCGATCACCGAATAGCTGTCGGGCGGCGCCGTCCCCGGCTTGAAGGCCTCCAGGATGGCGTTTTCGCCCGTGCTCGCCCTCAGGCCGCTCTTGGGATTGATGCGCACCAGCTTGATGCCCGGCGGCACGCGGAACGGAATGGCGGGACGATCGGCCAGCGCGGTCTTCATGAATTCACGCACGATCGGGGCGGAGAGAACGCCGCCGGTCGAGCCCTTGCCCATGGGCTTGGGCTTGTCGTAGCCGAGATAGACGCCCACCACCACTTCCGGTGTGAAGGCGATGAACCAGGCGTCCTTCTCGTCATTGGTGGTGCCGCTCTTGCCGGCCACCGGCTTGCCGAGGTCCTTCAGCGCCGTGCCCGTGCCGCGCTGGACCACGCCCTCCATCATGGAGGTGATCTGATAGGCGGTCATGGGATCGAGAACCACCGGGCGGCGATCGATCAGGGTCGGCTCGGGCTGGTTCTGCCAGCTCTCGGCGTCACAGCCCCGGCACTCGCGCTCGTCGTGGCGGTAGATGGTATGGCCGTAGCGGTCCTGGATGCGGTCGATCAGCGACGGCGTCACCTTGCGCCCGCCATTGGCCATGATCGCATAGGCGCCGACCATGCGCATGAGCGTGGTCTCACCGGCGCCGAGCGCCATGGAGAGCACCGGCAGCATGTCGTCATAGACGCCGAACTTCTTGGCATATTCGGTGATGATCGGCATGCCGACATCCTGGGCCAGGCGCACGGTCATGACGTTGCGCGACTGCTCCAGGCCGAACCGCAGGGTCTGCGGGCCATAGAATTTCTTGGCGTAGTTTTCCGGCGCCCAAACCCCAAGGCCTGGGCCCTGGTCGATCTCGATCGGCGCGTCCAGCACCACCGTGGAGGGCGTGTAGCCATTATCGAGGGCCGCGGAATAGACGATGGGCTTGAACGAGGAGCCGGGCTGGCGCAACGCCTGGGTGGCACGGTTGAACTGGCTTTCGTCATAGGAGAAGCCGCCGGACAGCGCGAGCACGCGCCCGGTCAGCGGCTCCATCACCACCATGGCTCCCTCGATCTCGGGAATTTGGTGGAGGCGGTACTGGCCGTCCTTGCCGGCGATCGGCTCGACATAGACCACGTCGCCCGGCTTAAGCACCTGTGCGACCGAGCTTACCGCCTTGCCAGCGTCCGGCCCCTTGACCCAGCGCGCCCATTTGACGCCGTCCAGATTGATCAGGCCGAGGTCACGCTGCGTCGAGGTGCTGCCCGACTTCTCGCGCGGCGGCTGCAGGCCGATGCGCGCGGTGTCCTTGCCCGAATCGAGCACCACCGCGAGCTTCCAGGGAATGTCGTAATAGGCCTTCAGCTCGGCGAGCTTCTGGCCCCAGTCGCCGGAAATGTCGATGTGATTCACCGGGCCGCGCCAGCCGCGCTGCTCGTCGTATCGCACCAAGCCGTCGGAGAGCGCCTTCTTGGCGATCATCTGCATCTTCGGATTGAGCGCCGTGCGCACCGAGAGGCCGCCCTCGTAGAGCTTGGTCTCGCCATAGCGCTCGTAGACCTGGCGGCGCACTTCCTCAGCGTAATATTCCGCCGCGAAGATCTGCGCGCCGGTGGGACGGGGCGTCACGTCGATGGAGGACTTCTTGGCGACTTCCGCCTGGGCGGCGGTGATGAAGCCGTTTTCCGCCATGCGGTCGATGACCCAGTTGCGGCGGTCGGTGGCGCGCTCGCGCTCGCGGAACGGATTGTAGGAGGACGGCGCCTTTGGCAGCGCGGCAAGATAAGCCGCTTCCTGGACGTTCAGGTCCTCGACCGATTTGTCGAAATAGACCAGGGCGGCAGCCGCGATGCCGTAGGCACCCATGCCGAGGTAGATTTCGTTCAGATACAGCTCAAGGATGCGATCCTTGGAATAGGCGCGCTCGATGCGCAGCGCCAGCAGCGCTTCCTTGATCTTCCGGTCGAACGACACCTCATTGGTCAGCAGGAAGTTCTTGGCCACCTGCTGGGTGATGGTGGAGGCGCCCTGGGGCCGGCGGTTCGAGCCGAAATTCTGGAGATAGACCATGCCGGCGCGGAAGATGCCGACGGGGTCGATGCCGCCGTGCTCGTAGAAATTCTTGTCCTCGGCCGAAAGGAACGCCTCGATCACCAGCTTCGGCACCGATTGGATCGGGATATAGAGCCGGCGCTGGCGCGCCCATTCAGCCACCAGCGACCCGTCGTCGGCATGGACGCGGGTCATCACCGGCGGCTCGTAATTCTGGAGCTGGGTATAGTCGGGCAGGTCCTGGGAGTATTTCCAGACGAAATAGGTCGCCCCCGCCGCCCCCACGAGCAGCACAAGCGTGCCGAGGGCGAACAGAAACCCGAAGAACCTCAACAGCAGCCGCATTTCGCCGGCTCTCCCACCACGACACCCTGAAACAGCAGCCTTGCTGCCTGGCGAGGCCAAGCCTGTCCAAAAGCCGCATTCGCCCCCTTTGCGCAAGGGTCACGGCGCCCAAACAGACGAATTCGGCACCGACGTCACGGCTATGTTGGCCAAAAGTGGCTGCTTCACGACCGCTGGGGAAAAAGGAGAGGACCTTCCCCTGAGGCAAGGGTGGCAAGGGTCAGCGCGGCAGGCTCCCCGTGGCGACCGGCTCGGGAGTGACCGCATTGCCGCCGGCCACCCGCGTGGCGAAGAATTCGTTGATGGCGCTCTGCATCGCGTCCGTCACCTTCTCGCGCCAAGCGTCCGAGGTCATCAGCTTGAGATCCTCGCGGCTCGACATGTAGCCCACTTCCACCAGCACCGAGGGGACGTCGTGCGCTTTCAGCACCCGGAAGCCGGCCGATTTCAACGGCGACTTGTGGATGCGGCCGGCGCCCTTCATGGCCCCGACGAGGGTTCGGGCGAACAGGGCTGAAAAATTCTTGGTCTCGCGCTGGGCGAGGTCGAACAGGATGCCGGCAACTTCGTTGCTCTCTTCCGAGAGATCCACGCCCGCGATGAGGTCGGCTTTGTTTTCCTTTTCCGCGAGATGGGCGGACTCGGCGTCGCTGGCGGTTTCCGACAGGGTATAGACGCTCGCGCCCCGCGCCTGCCCGTCGCCGCTGGCAAGCGCGTCGGCATGGATCGAGACGAACAGGGCGGCGCGATTGGCGCGCGCGATTCGCACCCGCTCCCCAAGCGCGATGAAGGTATCGGTGGAACGCGTCATCACCACGCGATATTTCCCGCTCGCCTCCAGCTTCGCCTTCAGGGCGAGCGCCACATCAAGCACGATGTTCTTTTCCGAATAGGCGCTCGCGCCCGTGGTGCCCGAATCGATGCCGCCATGGCCCGGGTCGAGGCAGATCACCGGCCGCGTATCTCCGTCGGCCACGCCATCGGTCGCCACCGGCATCGCGGCGGGGGCCCCGCGCGCCTCCGCCGCGGTCGCAACGGTGGAGGTAAAATGCGCCGCGTCGGTCTTGACGAGGTCGAGCACCAGCCGTGCCGGCTGGTCGTCGATCGCATCCAGGATGAAAGCCTTGTCGATGGCGACGGGCTCGCCGACGTCGATCACCACCCGCGCCTTGCCGGGTGCGAACTCGCCGTAACGGTATGCATTCACCAGGCCCCGCTTGGTCTGGCCCTTGGAGGCGTCGAACGCGAAGCGGACCGCCGGCAGGTCGAGAATGACGCGATAGGGATTGGCTAAGGTGAAAGCTCGAAACTCCACCTTCCGATCGAGGTCGATCACGAGGCGGGTTCGCTGGGCATCGCCAGCGAGGCGCGCGCCCGTGGCGATGGCGGGACCCGGAGGGATGGCAGGACCCTGGGCGGCCGGTTCGTTCGGCAGCCCTTGCTCGGATGCCGCGGGGGCAGGTAATTCATCGGGGCGCGCGGCGATCTGTAGCGCCGTCGGGTCGGCAGCCGATGCGGGGCCGGCCCAGCCGAAGCTGGAAATGGCAAGGGCGGCCGCGACGATGACCACTGCGATGGCACAGCGGGCGCGGAGCAGCGCGACGCTCGGAGCATGACCCCGCAGGCGCGGTGCCGGCGCGGCTTCAGCTCTCCTGGGGCGCGCGTCGCGTGCCGTCATGGCCAGCACCTTCCCCTGTCCGCCCGCCGGACGGCACCATTCACCGATTTGTAACGGATAGCGGCCGTCTCGTTAATCGAAGGTTGACGCCAACCCCTGTTTTCCTGCCCTCGCCCGCGGGACTATAGGGCTGTTGTGACATTGTTGCCGGCGAAACAGGCATGAACCTTGCCAAGTGGCGAGCGGGGCGGGTAAGAAGGAGGGGTATACGGTTCGCGTTCCGGAACAGGCTCTTCGGCCCCCGGCTGCCGCGGCTGCCGCTGATGGCGTCCTGCTTGGGAACTTCCACTTTCCTGAAGCCGGCCGGGCATCTCCCGTCGCAGGCTGCTCAAGCAAATTGAGTGTGCCATCCTGCGGCGCGCGCGCCGCAAGCGCGCGAATGGACGGCCGCTTGCGTCGCTCATGCCGCCGAAGAGGCCGTCTGTCGGGGGGAAAATGGCTGCCGTATGCCGGGGCCGGGCACTCGCCTGGTCTGATGCTTCGCTGAGGAACGAGTAGCCGAGGGCATGACTTTCAACCCGCACGAACAGCGCGCACTGCGTGCGCCCGTGTGTCTCGATGCGGAGGGTGTCGAAATGACCCCCGCGCGCCGCAGCTCCTCTGTCTCCTCCCGCTTCAATTTCAGGCGTATCGGCGGTTCGCAGGCATTGCCGCGCCGACCGTCGCGGAGCTGTGTCTCCGACGCCGCGCAGAGAGATCTCCATGGCCAACAAAATGCTCATCGATGCGACCCACCCGGAGGAAACCCGGGTCGTGGTCGTGCGCGGCAACAGGGTCGAAGAATTCGACTATGAATCCGCATCCCGCAAGCAATTGCGGGGAAACATCTATCTGGCGAAGGTCACGCGGGTCGAGCCCTCGCTGCAAGCCGCATTCATTGAATACGGCGGCAACCGCCACGGCTTCCTCGCGTTCAGCGAGATCCACCCCGACTATTACCAGATCCCCGTCGCCGACCGCCTGGCGCTGATCGAGGAAGAAGAGCGGGCCGCGCGCGCCGCCGATGAAGAGGACGAGCGCCGCGAACGCCGCCGCGAGCGTCCCAAGTCGCGCCGCCCCGCGTCCGACGAAAGCATCTCCGGCAATGTCGAGGAGATCGACGAATCGGATGTGGTCGAGACCATCGAGGACGGCCAGATCTCCGGCGGCTCCGCCTCGGACGACGATGACGACGTGCCCGAGCGGGTCGGCGGCGACTATGCCGAGACCGATACCGGCGAGGAAGTGCCCGTCGATCCGCGCGACCTGCCGGCATCCACCGATGTCGAGGACATCATCGCCCATGAGGCGGGCGCGGCGCATGGGCGCAGCGCCGACACGGCGATGGAAGGCGAACTTCCCACGCCGCAGGATCAGAGCGACCTGCATGCTAGTGCCGCCCTCGAAAGCGAGCGGCAGCAGGAAGCTCCGTTCGCCGAGGCGGAGGAAAACCCGATCCTGCCGGCCGAGGGCAGCGCGGAATCCGGCGAGGAAGAACCCGCCGCCGAGGCACGCGCGCCGCGCGGCCGGTCGCGCCGGTCCGAAAGGTCGCGCCGGTCCGAAGAGGACGATGAGGACGAGGACGGCGAGGAAGAAGACGAGGGCGTGGAGCAGATGGGCTCCGACGACGCCATGGAAGAGGTGCCCGAGCGCTCGCACCAGCGCCGCGCCCGCTCCTACAAGATTCAGGAAGTCATCCGTCGCCGCCAGGTGATGCTGGTGCAGGTGGTCAAGGAAGAGCGCGGCAACAAGGGCGCGGCGCTCACCACCTATCTCTCGCTCGCCGGTCGCTATTCCGTTTTGATGCCGAACACCGCCCGGGGCGGCGGCATCTCGCGCAAGATCACCAATGCGGTGGACCGCAAGCGCCTGAAGGAAGTGGTGCAGGATCTGGAGGTGCCCGAAGGGATGGGCATCATCCTGCGCACCGCCGGCGCCAACCGCACCAAGGTCGAGATCAAGCGCGACTTCGAATATCTCCTGCGCCTGTGGGAGACGGTGCGCGAGTTGACCCTCACCTCCAGCGCCCCGAACCTGGTCTATGAGGAAGGCTCGCTGATCAAGCGCGCCATCCGCGACCTGTTCAACAAGGACATCGACGACATCCACGTCGCCGGCGAGGAGGGCTTCCGGGAAGCCCGCGACTTCATGCGCATGCTCATGCCGAGCCATGTGAAGAACGTCATCGCCTATAACGACCACCAGCCGATCTTCGCCAAGCATGGCGTGGAACATCAGCTCGATGCGATGTTCTCCCCCGTGGTCCAGCTCAAGAGCGGCGGCTATATCGTCATCAATCCGACGGAGGCCCTGGTCTCCATCGACGTGAACTCGGGCCGCTCCACCCGCGAGCACCATATCGAGGACACCGCGCTCAAGACGAATCTGGAAGCCTCCGAGGAAATCGCCCGCCAGTTGCGGCTGCGTGACCTTGCCGGCCTGATCGTCATCGACTTCATCGACATGGAGGAGAAGCGCAACAACCGCTCGGTTGAGCGCAAGCTCAAGGATTGCCTGAAGAACGACCGCGCGCGCATCCAGGTCGGCCGCATCTCGCATTTCGGCCTGATGGAAATGTCGCGCCAGCGCATCCGCACCGGCGTGCTGGAAAGCTCCATCGAGGTGTGCCCCACCTGCGGCGGCACCGGCCATGTGCGCTCCGCAGCCTCCGTGGCGCTGCAATTGCTGCGCAGCTTCGAGGAGCAATTGGTGCGCGGCACCACCCATAATCTGGTGGCCCGCACCCGCGCGGAAGTCGCGCTCTATGTGCTCAACCAGAAGCGCGCCCATCTGCGCGAACTGGAGGAGCGCTTCTCCGTCACCCTGCTCGTCACTGCGGACGAGAGCGTCACCGGCCACCAGCCGTTCCTGATCGAAAAGGGCGATCTTGCCGCGCCGCCGCCGGCCGCGCCGCGCCTGTCGAAGGCCGTTCATCCCGATTCCATCCTTCCCGAAGAGGATTACGAGGAGGAGGACGAGGACACCGGCGATGAGGCCGAGGCCGGAGAGGCCGAGGTCGATGCCGATTCGGAAGCCGATGGCGAGAATGGCGCCGAGCGGACCGACGAGAACGGCAACCGCCGTCGCCGCCGCCGCCGTCGTCGTCGCGGGGAGCGCGATGGCGAGCCGCGCAGCCTGCCCGCCGAGGGCGAAGGCGAAGCCGCTGAAGGTGAAGATATCGCCGCTGCCTCCGAGGGCGAGGCGGACGGCGAAGAGGGTGATGAGGAAGATCGCGCCGAAGGTGATGTCCGGGGCGAGACCGAGGGCGAGCGCCGTCGGCGCCGTCGTGGGCGTCGCGGTGGCCGTCGCAACCGGCGTGAGGGCGAGGACGGGGCTCCCCGCACCGGCGATGAGGAGGACACAGTCGAAGGCGGCCTTGCCGCCGAAGGCGAGACCGAAGGCGCCGAAACCACGCTGAGCGCGGATTCCCCGGTTGCTATCGCGGTCGCGGCCATCGAAGCCGCGCCGGTCAGCACGCCAGTGGATGCGTTGCCCGCACATTTCGAGGCCGCCGCCTTGGAAGCCGAGGCGCCCGCGCCTGTGGTGGTGGAATCCGTGGCCCCGCGCGCCACGGTTCCCGCGCCGGCCCCAGCGCAGCCCGTCGCTGCGGCGCCTGCTCCGGCTGAAGCCGAGCCGGCTCCCGCACCCCGTCGGCGTTCGACCGTGCGCGAAAAGGCGCCGGTGGTCGTGCTTGCGGATGCAATCGCGGTCGAAGAACCCGCCGCTGGGGAGGTGACCGCGCCGGATAGCGCGGTTGCCGAGCCGACGGCATCCAACCAGGAAAGCGCCAGCGTGCCGATCTCGGACGCCGACATCGCTTCTTCCGAGCCCATGGCCGAGGGTGAGGCCGAGACGCCCGCCGCACCCGCGCCGCTTGCGGCTAGCGGCCGCCAGGACGCCGAGCCCGGAGCCAAGCCGCGCTCTGGCTGGTGGCAGCGCAAGCTGTTCGGCGACTCCTGACGCTCATAGGACACGCGAAAGGGCGGCGCATTGCGCCGCCCTTTTTGCTGCGCGGGCCGCGCGACACGCGCAGCACGTGTGGACAATAACCAGAGGCTCTGATATGAGAGCGCTCCTCCGGCAGAGCTCGGTCCGGCGCGAGAGCGCCCCTCCTGCTCCCGGATCCGATTTCAGACCAGTCCAAGTTCGCTCGGCGCAACAGCTCGAAGAGGCAACACGTGCAAGTTCTCGTCCGCGATAATAATGTCGATCAGGCCCTCAAGGCGCTCAAGAAGAAGATGCAGCGCGAGGGGATCTTCCGCGAGATGAAGCTGCGTGGTCACTACGAGAAGCCGTCCGAGAAGCGTGCCCGCGAAGAGGCGGAAGCCGTTCGCCGCGCCCGCAAGCTGGCCCGCAAGCGCGCCCAGCGCGAAGGCCTGATCCCCAGCAAGCCCCGCCCCACCCGCTGAGCGGGTCTCCAGCCGCCGATGCGGCTGGCGAGGGATTGAGCTGAAGCGACACCTGCGTGGCCCATGCCGCGCGGGTTTTTTGTGTTTTCTTTGCAGCGCAGAATTTGCCGCCCCAGGAATTTATCGCCCCGAGAATTCGTCACCCTAAGAATTTGTCGCCCCAAGCGTGACTGCCGAAGCGGAGGCGGAGGGCCGGCGAGGTGTTTTCGATTCGGATCGACCTGGCTCCAAAAGCAGGGCGGCCGGCTGCCAGGCCCCGCATCTGCCACGGATCGCAGCGAAGATAGAGCATCTGGCGCGCGACCTGACAAAAGGCGATATCACCATTCGACCCTCGCAGTCGCAGCACAGACGCAGAGGATTTGGTAGAAGACGGCTATCGTCTCGTGTGACGGCCCCCGTGCCGTCGGCTGGAGGTCCATATGGTTGCGCGCGTCATCACGGTCGAACCCTTCGATATCATCGTGTTCGGAGCGACCGGCGACCTCGCGAAACGCAAGCTCCTTCCCGCCCTTTACGAGCGCGACCTCGCCGGCCAGATTCCCGACGATGCCCGCATCATCGGCGTGTCGCGCCGGCCCATGTCGCGCGCCGAATTCCAAGAGTTCGCCCGCGATTCGGTCGAGGATCGCGACGGCATCGACCAGATCGAGCGCGCCCCGCTCGCGCGCTTTCTCGATCGGGTGGATTATGTCGCCGTGGACGCGGTGTCCGACGAGGGATGGGACGATCTCGCGGCCGTGCTCGCCCCGGGTGCCGAAAAGGTGCGGGTGTTCTATCTCGCCGTCGGCCCGGACCTGTTCGACGACATCTGCGCCCGCATCGGCTCGCACAATCTCGTGACTCCGCTGACCCGCGTGGTGGTGGAAAAGCCGGTCGGCAAGAACCTCGCCTCCGCCCGCGCGGTGAACGAGGCCGTGGGCCGCGTCTTCCCCGAAGAATCGGTGTTCCGCATCGACCATTACCTGGGTAAGGAGACGGTGCAGAATTTGATGGCGTTGCGCTTCGCCAACGCTTTGTTCGAGCCGGTGTGGAACCACGCCCATATCGACCATGTGCAGATCACCGTGGCGGAGAGCCTCGGGGTTGCCGGCCGCGCGGGTTATTATGACACCGCCGGTGCGCTGCGCGACATGGTGCAGAACCACATGCTGCAATTGCTCTGCCTGGTGGCCATGGAGCCCCCGGTGTGTATGGACGCCGACGCGGTGCGCGATGAGAAGCTGAAGGTTCTGAAAGCCCTGGAGCCGATCGACGAGAGCAATGTCAACGCCTTGACCGTGCGCGGCCAATATCGCGCCGGTGCCTCCTCCGGCGGGGCGGTGTCCGGCTATCTCGACGAACTCGGTTCCAACACCAGCCAGACCGAGACGTTCGTTGCCCTGAAGGCGGAGATCGGCAATTGGCGTTGGGCCGGCGTGCCCTTCTACCTGCGCACCGGCAAGCGCCTCGCCAGCCGGGTCTCCGAAATCGTGGTGGCGTTCCGCCCCATTCCCCATTCGGTGTTCGACGAGCAGGCCGGCCCGATCGTGGCCAACCACCTCGTCATCCGCCTCCAGCCCGACGAGGGCGTGAAGCTGTGGCTGATGATCAAGGATCCCGGCCCCGGCGGCATGCGCCTCCAGCACGTCCCGCTCGACATGAGCTTCGCGGAAGCCTTCGGCGTGCGGAACCCGGATGCATACGAGCGGCTTCTCATGGATGTGGTGCGCGGCAACCAGACCTTGTTCATGCGCCGCGACGAAGTGGAAGCCGCATGGAAATGGATCGATCCGATCCTGGACGCCTGGCGCAACCTGCGCGAGCCGCCCAAATCCTACACCGCCGGCACCTGGGGCCCTTCCGCCTCCATCGCGCTGATCGAGCGGGATGGGCGCACCTGGATGGACGACGTCTGAAGTCGGCGCCCGCTCCTTTTCCTGTCCTTCCCGTCCAACGCCGGTCTCCCGCATGAACGACAGCGCGTCCACTCCCGTCGCCCTCGCCGCCTATGATGGGCCGGAGGCGCTCGCCCGCGCGCTGGCGGCCCATGTTGCGGACGCGTTGCGCGGGCAGATCGCGGCGACCGGGGCGGCGAGCCTCGCGGTTTCCGGCGGGCGCACACCGACGCGATTCTTCGAGACGTTGGCGCAGGCGCCGATCGACTGGAGCCGCGTGAGCGTGACCCTGGTGGACGAGCGCTGGGTCGGAGAGCAGTCGCCCCGCTCCAACGCTGCGCTGGTGCGCCGGCACTTGTTGCAGGGCCCCGCCGCCCGGGCCCGGTTCCTGCCGCTGTTCACCGGCGCGGATACGCCGGAAGACGGCCTCGCTGAGGCCGAGGCAGCGCTTGCCGGCTTGCCGGCTCCTTTTGCCGCCGTCGTGCTCGGCATGGGCGATGATGGGCACACCGCCTCCTTCTTCCCCGGCGCCGATGCCTTGGCGGCCGCGCTTGATCCGCACACCCCGGCGCGACTGATCGCGATCCGGGCGGAAGCGGCGGGCGAGCCGCGCATCACCCTCACCTTGCCGCAGCTCCTGGCGGCGCGGACCTTGCTGCTGCACATCGAGGGCGCCGGCAAGCGTGCGGTGCTCGATGCCGCGCTTTTGCCCGGCCCCGCCGAGGCCCTGCCGATACGTGCCGTGCTGCGGGCACATGCGCCCCTCGATGTGCTCTGGTGCCCCTGACGGAGATCCGACCATGACCGATGCCCAAGCTTCCGCGTCCGGGACCGATACGCAATCGCTCTGGAAAGCGCTCGACGATGCGCGGACGCGGAGCACCGGCACCTCGCTGGCGGCTCTGTTCGCCGATCCTGGCCGCTTCGCCCGCTTCTCCTCCAGCACCGGCGACCTGCTGCTGGATTATTCCAAGACCGCGCTGACCGACGAGACCCTCGGCCTGCTGCTGGACCTCGCCCGCGCCACTGGCGTCGAAGCGCGGCGCGAAGCCATGTTCCGCGGAGACCGGATCAATTCCACCGAGCAGCGCTCGGCGCTGCATGTCGCCCTGCGCGATGGCGACCCGACGCCACTCGACATCGACGGCACCGACGTGAAAACGCAGGTGCGCGAAACCCTCGCGCGCCTGAGCGACTTTGCAGATGGCGTGCGCGGCGGAACCATCGCCAGCCATCGCGGGCAGGCCTTCACCGACGTCGTGAACATCGGCATCGGCGGCTCCGACCTCGGCCCGGTGATGGCCACTCTCGCGCTGGCGCCCTTTCACGACGGGCCGCGCCTGCATTTCGTCTCCAATGTGGACAGCGCGCACCTCAACGACGTGCTGAAGCCGCTGTCCCCGGCCACCACCTTGTTCATCGTCGCCTCGAAGACCTTCACCACCATCGAAACCATGACCAATGCCGGCTCCGCTCGCGCCTGGATCGCGGCGGCGCTGGGCGAGGAAGCGGTGGGCGCACATTTCGCGGCCGTCTCCACCGCGCTCGACAAAGTCGGGGCATTCGGCATTTCGGCCGATCGGACATTCGGCTTCTGGGATTGGGTGGGCGGACGCTATTCGCTCTGGTCCGCCATAGGCCTGCCTTTGATGATCGCCATAGGTCCCGCCGCATTCGACGATTTCCTGGCCGGTGGGGCGGCCATGGACGACCATTTCCGCCATGCCGCGCTGGAGCAGAACCTGCCGGTGCTGCTGGCGCTGGTGGGGGTGTGGCATCGCAACGTGTGTGGCTATGCAAGCCGCGCCATCATTCCTTACGATCAGCGTCTCGCGCGCTTTCCCGCCTATCTCCAGCAATTGGATATGGAGAGCAACGGCAAGAGCGTGACGCTGGATGGCACACCCGTGACCCGTCCCACCGGGCCGGTGGTGTGGGGCGAGCCGGGCACCAATGGCCAGCACGCCTTCTTCCAATTGCTCCACCAGGGCACCGATGTGGTGCCGGTGGACTTCCTGATCGCCGCCCAGGGCCACGAGCCGGGCCTTCGTCCGCACCACGACCTGCTGATCGCCAATTGCCTCGCCCAGTCCGAAGCCCTGTTGCGTGGCCGGTCGGTCGCCGAGGTGGCCGCGCACTTGCGGGCCGGCGGCATGGACGAAGCGCGCATCGCCGAACTGGCGCCGCACAAGGTGTTTCCCGGCAACCGTCCCTCGGTCACGATCGCCTATACCTTGCTCGATCCCTTCACCCTCGGCCGCCTCATTGCGCTTTATGAGCACCGCGTCTTCACCGAGGCCGCCATCTGGGGCATCAACGCCTTCGATCAATGGGGGGTGGAACTGGGCAAGGAGATGGCCACCGCTTTGCTCCCCGCAGTGAAGGGCGGGCCAGCCCCGCAGGGCACCTCCGGCTCGACCGCAGGCCTGATCTCGCATCTGCGAAGTCTTTGACGGAAGCGCGATGAACGCGGCTCATTCTCATGCTGCTATGCAGCAATGGAGGGGGCCTCTGCGTATTATGTATACCACGACTGAGGCAAACTAGGTCAGTATGACATCCGGAAATGAGCGCAGGCGTCGCCACCCAGGCGGTGCCAGCTCCTGACGCAAGCGGCGTGACACCACGCCCCGGAGGCTTAAATGACCGCATTCGACCTCGTTGCCCTCGGCATCCTCGGCGTCGCCCTGACTGGCGCCATCATCGGCTTCAGCAATCCCAAGAGCTTCATGGCTGCCGCCGGTGGCCCTGGCGTTCCCCCGGAGCTCGCGCTGCTCGATCAGGATCACACCCGCACCGCCGGCACCCTGTTCGGCGGCGAAAAGGGTAAGCAGGACCGCGAGCCCGCGATTGCCGCTTTCCCGCGCGCCTTCTGAAGCGCTGCAGCCCGAGAATAAAAAAAGGCAGGCCCAGGGGCCCGCCTTCTCTCGCATCTTGGTCGCGCACCTCTCCGGTCGAGCCCTGACCAGTGCCCGAACGGACCAATGGGAATTCAGTGAGCGACCTGAGCGGCCTTGGTTTCCGCCGCCGTCGTGAGCTTCGCATCTGCAACGAAGCGGGCGCGCATGGGCTTGAGCACGAACAGGGCCATCAGCGCCGCCAGGGCATTCACGCCAGCGGTGATGAGGAACACCAGGTCCCAGTTGCCGAGCTGCGCCACCGCGACGCTGGCGATCGGCACCACCAGGGAGGCCGTGCCCTTGGCGGTATAGAGGAAGCCGGCATTGGTGGTGGCGAACTTGGAGCCGAACGTGTCGCCGCAGGTCGCCGGGAACAGCGAATAGATCTCGCCCCAGGCGAAGAAGACGAGACCTGTCAGCAGCACGAAGGCGAGCGGGTTGGAGCCGAAGTGCCCCAGCGCGAGGACGCCGACCGCCTCCAGGGCGAACGCGATGAACATGGTGTTCTCGCGGCCGATGTTGTCGGAGACCCAACCGAAGAATGGACGGGTCAGGCCGTTCAGCACGCGGTCAATGGACAGGGCGAAGGTGAGTGCCGGAAGGGTGATGCCCATCAAGCTCACGGGAACGCCGGCGATATTGAAATCCTTGGCGATGGAGCCGAGCTGGGCCGTGGCCATGAGGCCACCGGCGGCAACCAGCACGAACATCGCATACATGACCCAGAACACCGGAGCCTTCAGCATCTGGCCCGGGCCGTAATCGCGACGGCTCTGCGTTGCGGCCTTGTTGGTGACCGGCGGGAGCTGACCGGCCTTCGGGGCCTGAAGCAGCAGCGAGAGGGCCATCACCACAACGCCCTGGAACAGGCCGAACACGAGAAAGGTCTGCTGATAGCCCTGGGAGGCGATCATCGCCGCGATCGGGATGATGGTTATGGCCGATCCGGCGCCGAAGCCGGCGGCGGTGATGCCGGCGGCAAGGCCGCGGCGATCCGGGAACCACTTCAGCGCGGAGCCCACGCAGGTGCCATAGACAGCGCCGGCACCGACGCCGCCCACAGCCGCGGCCACATAGAGCAAGGCCAGCGTGTCGGCCATGGAGTTCAGAACCCAGCCGAGGCCGCACAGAAAGCCGCCGATGAGAACGACAATGCGCGGGCCGTATTTATCCACGAACCAGCCCTCGATCGGGACCAGCCAGGTTTCCGTGAGGACGAAGATGGTGAAGGCGACCTGGATGGCGGCGCGGCCCCATTGATGCTTGTCGTTGATGGGCTCGACGAACAGCGTCCAGCCATATTGAAGATTGGCGATCATCGACATGCAGATCACGCCGATGACGAGTTGCATCCAGCGCCCGCCAATGGGGCCCTTCTGCACAGATTCCACAGATGGCATTTCCTACCCTTCCCTATTGGGTCATCGAATTCGAGTCGATGAACGGCCCGTGACGGTCGCCATTCTTGATGGTGGCGGGCTCGTTTCGAGAGGCCCGCTGCGAACCAGGCTCGAATGTTTCGATGCAAAATACCGTATGCAACATGCAATTTACGGTAATGTAACCGCTACAAAGACAGTCACAGCATAGATATCACGGGATTTTTTGGCAGGCTCGACGCCGATATCAGATATGAATTCTACGTGTTATTGCGTATTTCTGAAAAAATCACGCCTGTAAACGCGAATTAAACTCTATTTTGGCATGCGAACACTTAATAGATACAAATATGAAGCGTCTGTACTGAAATGCAATTGGAATTAATTGCGCGAGGTATAAGCCGGAACTCCCGCGCAGGCGCAAAAAAAGGCCCCGGCAAAACCGGGGCCTCAAGGGGCCGCCAAAAGGCGGCAGAGGGCTGTTTGATCAGGCGCCGACTGGTGCCCGAAGCGTTGCGGCGGCGGCAGCATCCGCGTTCATCTTGTGATGCTTCTTGAGCATCGGACGCAGAACGAAGAGCGCCATGAAAGCGGCGGTCAGGTCCATGATCGCGACGGTATAGAGAACCGTTGACCAGCTTCCCGTCGCTTCCATCAAAATATTTGCAAATGGCACAAGAAGAGCGGCTACACCCTTGGCGCAGTAAAGAACGCCATAGATTTTGCCGACATGTGCACTGCCGAATGTATCAGCAGTCGTCGCTGAGAACAGCGAATACACTTCGCCCCACGCCAGGAACACCACGCCCGAGAGGATAATAAAGGCCCACGGATTGTGGCCGAACGCGCCGAGTGCGACGATGCCGATGCCTTCCATCGCGAACGCGAAAAACATCGTCTTTTCGCGGCCGATATGGTCGGAAACCCAGCCGAACAGCGGCCTGGAAACGCCGTTCAAGATGCGATCAAGCATCAAGGCAAACGGCAGAGCTGCCATGGCGAAGAAATAGAGATTGACCTCGACCTTCTTCACGCCGAGATCCTCGGCAATCACGCCAAGTTGGGCCACAGCCATCAGACCGCCGGTAACGGTCAAGATGAACATGGTCATCATGACGTAGAAGACCGGTGTCCGCAGGGCTTCGCCGAGGGTGTAATCCCGACGGCTCTGCGCAACGCTGGAGGAAAACGTCACTTCACCCTTCTTAGGCGCCCGCAGGAAGCCGGCAGCGAGAAGAATGACGGCACCCTGGATCAGGCCGAACAGGAAGAAGGTCTCCGAATAGCCGGAGGTCTTCAACATGTTGGCGATCGGGATGATGGTGAGCACCGTGCCCGAACCATAGCCCGCCGCCGTCAGACCGACCGCAAGGCCGCGCTTGTCCGGGAACCATTTCAGCGCGCTGTTGATGCAGGTCGCGTAGACGCAGCCGACACCGATGCCGCCAACGGCCGCACCGAGATAGAAACCGGCGAGCGAGGTGGCATAAGAATTCACGATCCAGGACAGGCCCGTGAACAAGCCGCCGACCAACACCACGTTCCGTGGGCCGTACTTGTCGATGAAATAGCCTTCGATGGGCGTCAGCCATGTCTGAACGACCACGAAGATGGTGAAGGCAATTTGAATGGACGCCCGGCTCCAGCCGTGCGCGCTCTGAATTTCCGGGACAAACAAGGTCCACGAATACTGAATATTAGCTGCCGCAACCATGCAGACGACGCCGGCAATCAATTGCAGCCAGCGATTTGTCGTCACAACGGCGGTGCCACCTGACTCCGACGATCCCATTTTCCTACCCTTTTCACGTCATTCTCTTTTTTATTTTTAAAGATGAACCGCTCCACCCTTGTCCCTCTTGGAGCGGCATGTTGACGGATTACACGACGCCGGTGGCGCGCATAGTCGCGAGTTCTTCGGCACTGAAGCCGACCCAGGAGAGCACCTCTTCCGTGTGCTCTCCAAGCAGGGGCGCCCGCTCCACCGGCACGTCGTTGTCCGACAGGCGAATGGGGGAAGCGACGGTCACATAGGTCCCCCGCTCTGGATGGGGGACCTCCACGAGGAAGCCGCGGTCGTAAAGCGCGCGGTCCTCCATGATATCCTTGGTGGACAGGATGGGGCCGCAGGGCACATCGATGGCCTGCAGGGCCTTCATCACCTCGAATTTGGTGCGCTGACGCGTCCAGGCTTCGATCAGCTCGAAGCACGCCTCCAGGCGCTGCGCCCGCGCCTCGTGGCTGGCGAACCGCTGGTCGTCGATCAGGTCCTTGCGGCCGATCAGGCGCATCAGCGGTGCCCAACCCTGAGGCTGGATGATGACATAGCAATAATCATTCTCGCCGCCTGGCGCGCAGCGCAGGGCCGCCCCCGGCTGGCCCCCACCCGAAGCATTGCCCGCACGCGGTACGCTGTCGGTCGCGGGCGCGCCGGGATATTCGGTCAGCGGTCCGCTGGCGAGCCGCTGCTGGTCGCGCAGCTTGACCCGCAACAAGTTCATGACGCAGTCCTGCATGGCGACGTCGACACGCTGCCCGCGCCCGGTCACGGTGCGCTGGAACAGCGCGGCGAGGATCCCCGCCACGCAATGAATGCCGGTGCCGGTATCGCCGACCTGCACGCTCGCCGCCGTGGGCGGACCTGAGCGCCAACCCGTGGTGCTCATGGCCCCGCCCATGGCCTGGGCGATGGTTTCATAAGCTTTTGCCTCAAGCCCGCTCTCTTCGGCGAAGCCCTTGATGGAGGCATAGATCAGGCGGGGATTGATGGCTTCGATGCGCTCCCAGGAGAACCCCTGGCGCTCCAGCACGCCGGCGCCGAAATTCTCGACCATGATGTCGCAGCGCTCGATCAGGCGGACCAACGCGTCCTGCCCCTGCTGCGACTTGATGTTGAGGGTGACGCTGCGCTTGTTGGCGTTGAGCATCGTGAAATAGAGGCTGTCCACATTGGACTTGTCGCGCAATTGCGTGCGCGTGATATCGCCCCGGCGCGGCATCTCGACCTTGATCACGTCGGCACCCAGCCAGGCCAGCAATTGGGTTGCCGACGGACCGGATTGCACGTGCGTCATGTCGAGCACGCGCACACCATCAAGTGCCTTGCTCATGCCAAACCCCTGGAACCGTCCCCGACGACTTGTGCGATGCCGATCTGTGCCGGCTTGCAACGGCTTGATCATGCACGTCGCATGATATGCCGTCTATTGAATTTCGTATGCCAAATACAGAAATATCACCGTCACTCCACCGTCGCAAACCCTTTGCGGCGGCGATCTGCAAAAATTCTATCGAAAGACGATGCGGACGCCCGCGCCAGCCTCAGCGCAGCGCCGCGAGCCCGGCCACCAGGCCGGTGTCGATCTGCTCGGCATGGGTCTGCACTTCTTCCTCGTGCAGATAGTGGCGCATGAGATCGGTGGCGCTGATCACGCCGACCAGATTGTGCTCCACCATCACCGGCAAATGTCGCACCTGATGCTCATTCATCAGCCGCAGCACGGTAGCGATGGAATCTTGCAGACCGCAGGAAACCACCGCCCGCTTCAGCAGCACGGCTACAGTGACGTTCGGGGTGTTGGCGCCGTGCTCTGCCAGGGCGCGTGTCACGTCGCGCTCGGAGAAAACGCCCACGACCGTATTCCCTTCCGTCCGGCAAACATCCTTGACCACGACGCTGGAAATATTCTCGCGCTTCATCACCATCACCGCGGTCGCCACGGTCTCATGCATGCGCACGGTAACGATGCGCGTGTCACGCTTCTCGCGCAGAATGTCATCGACGGTAATCATGAGCAGTTTCCTCACCTTATGCGCCCGCAGTTGATCCGCGGTTGTCAAAGGCCCGGGCCACGCCTCTCCCAAGGGGAGCAACCAGCCACATCATTGCCTATATGCTGGTATGCAAAATACGTGATGTCAATAAGCGATGCGGAATCACTCCAATCTGCCTGCGCTGCACTGCAGCGGAATCAGGTGCGACTCTTGGCTTTGCCGGCATTACTTGCTCAAAGCTATATTCGATGCCATCACAGTATGAAGTATATCGCCCGCCGGGCGGGCGGAGCGTCACGGGCCGCGCGCAGCGCTGTCAGGGCAAGGGTTGAGATGACGTACCAGGACATCAACGTGAAGCCGATCGAGACCGAATCGAGCTTCCGCATGAAGGCATACAAGGCGCTTAAGGCGGCCATCATGGAGATGGACATCTATAGCCACGCCGAGGAGATCCGGCTGGAGGAACGACAACTCTCAGAAAAGCTCGGCGTCTCGCGCACCCCGATCCGCGAGGCCATGACCTTGCTGGAGCAGGAGGGCTATGTGCGCTCGGTGCCCCGTCGCGGCATCTTCGTCGTGCGCAAGACCAAGCAGGAAATCCTGGAGATGATCACGGTCTGGGCAGCGCTCGAAGGTATGGCCGCGCGCCTCGCCTGCCAGCACGCCTCGGACGCGGAAATTCGCATGCTGCGCGAGAATGTCCGCGCCTTCGCAGATCGCAACCCGGAAGAATTCGTCTCGGAATATTCCGCGGCCAATCTCGCCTTCCACCGGCAGATCATCCGCATGTCCGGCTGCCAGCTCATCGCCGATACAACGGACAGCCTGTTTCCCCACATGCGCGGCGTGCGCAAGGTGACGATCGCCCAGGATCATCGCGCCCAGCGCTCCATCGTCGATCATACCCGCATCGTCGAGGCGATCGAGAAGCGCGACGGGGATCTGGCCGAACGGCTCGTGCGCGAGCACACGCTCGGCATCGCCAAGCATGTGGAAGCGCACGGGGATTTTCTGGACTGAGGTTTTGACGGCCCAAGGGCCTCAATGGCGCTCCCCCTCGGGAGGAGCGCCAGGAGCGTCAGGCCGCCTTGTTCTTCGCCATCAGCTCGACGAAGCGATCGAACAGATAATGGCTGTCCTGCGGGCCGGGGCTCGCCTCGGGATGGTATTGCACCGAGAACACTGGCTTGTCGGCGAGCGAGAGCCCGGCATTCGATCCATCGAACAGCGAGACGTGGGTCTCCACCGCGTTTTCCGGCAGGCTCGCGCGATCGACGGCGAAGCCGTGGTTCATGGAGGTGATCTCCACCTTTCCGGTGGTCAGGTCCTTCACCGGGTGGTTCGCGCCGTGATGGCCCTGATGCATCTTCAGCGTGCGCCCGCCCACCGCAAGGCCAATCATCTGATGGCCAAGGCAGATGCCGAAGGTCGGCACGGCGCGCGCAATGAGGTCGCGGATCACCGGAACCGCGTATTCCCCCGTCGCCGCGGGATCCCCCGGGCCGTTGGAAAGGAACACCCCGTCCGGCTTCAGCGCCATGACCTCTTCCGCCGTGGTGGTGGCAGGCACCACCGTCACCAGGCAGCCGGCGCGGGCGAGCAGGCGCAGGATGTTGCGCTTCACGCCATAATCGATGGCGACCACATGGAACTTGCCCTCAGTGCGGGTGCCGTAGCCGGCGTTCCACTGCCAAGGCGTCTCGTCCCATTCGAAGCGCTGCACCGAGGTGACCCCGGGCACCAGGTCCATGCCTTCCAGGCCGGGCCAGACGCGCGCCTTCTCCTTCAGCGCCGCGATATCGAACACGCCGTCGGGCGCATGCGCGATGACCCCGTTGGGCATGCCCGTGTCGCGGATCAAGGCCGTCAGCGCGCGCGTGTCGATGCCGCTGATGCCGGCGATGCCGCGCGCCTTCAGCCATTGGTCGAGGCCGCGCGTGGCGCGATAATTGGAAGGGTCGCTGATTGCTGTACGCAGCACCACGCCGCGCACGCCGGACGCCGAGGCCATGGACACCGTCTCGATGTCCTCCTCGTTGGTCCCCACATTTCCGATGTGCGGAAAGGTGAAGGTGATGATCTGGCCGGAATAGGAGGGGTCCGTGAGGATTTCCTCATAGCCGGTTATGGCGGTGTTGAAGCACACCTCGCCAACACCCTCTCCTACAGCGCCGAGGCCGAAGCCTTCGAGCACGGTGCCATCGGCGAGCACGAGAAGCGCGGTCGGCTTCGGCTCGGCCCAGCCTTCGGCCGGGACGTTTGCGTGATCTTGTTCCTGGGTCATGGCTCGCCTAGATAATGAGTCACGCGCCGCACTTCCAGTGCTTCGCGCACGAAGCCAGCCATTGGGCTCGGGATTTTTCCGGTTTCAGGGTATATCCGGGGTCGAGGGCAGCTTTACGGCCTGCCGGCGCCAACTGCCGCCGCGTGCCGCCCCGCGACGAACCCATTCGGCCGCGCTACAGCTTCAAGAGGACAGACATTGCTTCGCGACGATATTAACACCGCTCTTAAGGATGCGATGAAGGCCCACGACAAGGTGCGCCTTTCCACGCTGCGGCTGGTCAACGCCGCCCTGAAGGACCGCGACATCGAGGCGCGCGGCCAGGGCAAGGACCCGCTGAGCGATGACGATCTGCGCGCCCTGCTCGCCAAAATGGTGAAGCAGCGCGAAGAGAGCGCGCGAATCTACACCGAGAACAATCGCCCCGAGCTTGCCGAGCAGGAGCGGGCCGAAATCGCCGTGATCCAGGATTTCATGCCGCGCCAGTTGGGCGAGGACGAAACTCGCGCCATCATCGCCCATGTGGTCGCCGAGATCGAGGCCAAGGGCATCAAGGACATGGGCCGCACCATGGCGGTGCTGAAAGAGCGCTACGCCGGCGCCATCGATTTCGGCAAGGCCTCGGCCTGGGTCAAGGACGCGTTGACGGCGGCGTGAGCGCAGGCGCGCGCAGGGGGCGGTTACGCCCCGCGCAGGCTTGCCTGTGCCTCCCCAACCCTCTCCCGCACACGGGAGAGGAGCATTTAGATCACTGAGGGAGCCTTGCCTCAGGAAGGCCAGCCCCTGTGAATTGAGGGGATAGCGGGCATAGACGGGAAACGGGCCCGCGCCTGCGCTATGGTGCCCGATTGTCCATTCCCGCGCTAAAATGCGCATGAGACGCGAGTCGACACCCAGCCCATGCGCTTTCCACCCTCATTCCTTGATGAGATCCGCGCACGGCTTCCCGTGTCGGAAGTGGTGGGTCGGCGCGTCAAGCTGAAGAAGCAGGGGCGCGAGTTCGCCGGTCTCTCGCCCTTCAATGCCGAGAAGACACCATCCTTCTTCGTCAATGATCAGAAGGGCTTCTACCATTGCTTCTCGTCGGGGAAGCATGGCGACGTGTTCGACTTCCTGATGGAGACCGAGGGCCTGCCCTTCTCCGAGGCGGTGGAGCGCCTTGCCTCCATGGCCGGCCTGTCCCTGCCCCAGGTGACGCCGGAGGCTGCCGCCAAGGAGGAACGCCGCCGCACGCTGCACGAGGTGATGGCGCTCGCCGCCAGCTATTTCGAGGACACTCTCCAGGCCCGCGCCGGCGCCAAGGCCCGCGGCTACCTTGCCGACCGTGAACTCGGCCCCGCCACCCAGAAGCGCTTCCACCTCGGCTATGCCGCGGCGGATCGTTACGCCCTCAAGGAAGCGCTGGGCAAGATGGGCGTCAGCGTCTCTGACATGGTCGAGACCGGCCTGCTGATCGCGGGCGACGACATTCCCGTGCCCTATGATCGTTTCCGCGACCGCGTGATGTTCCCCATCACCGACCTCAAGGGCCGGGTGGTGGCGTTCGGCGGCCGGGCGCTGGAAAAAGAGGTGGCGGCGAAATACCTCAATTCGCCGGAGACCCCACTCTTCCACAAGGGGTCCTTGCTTTACAACGGTTTTTCCGCCCGCGCCGCGGCCCATAAGGGCGCGCGGGTGATCGCCGTGGAAGGCTATGTGGATGTGATCGCCATGGTGGAAGCGGGCTTTGATGGCACGGTCGCCCCGCTCGGCACCGCGCTCACCGAGGACCAGCTTCAATTGCTGTGGCGCATGGCGGATGAGCCCTTGCTGCTGTTCGACGGCGACAAGGCGGGCCGGCGCGCCGCCTTCCGCGCCATCGATCTTGCCCTGCCCCATTTGAAGCCCGGCCGCAGTTTGTCCTTCGGCATGCTCCCCGAGGGACAGGATCCGGACGATCTGATCCGCCGCAGCGGTCGCGAAGCGATGGAAAACGTGCTCGCGCGCGCCGAACCTTTGGCCTCCATGCTGTGGGCGCGCGAGATCGAAGGCGCCAATCTGGAAACCCCGGAGCGCCGCGCCGCCCTTGAAGCGCGAATCGGCGAAGTGGCCGCCAGCATCGCCGACGACAATGTCCGCCGCCATTATCGCCAGGATTTGAACGAGCGGCTGAAGCGGCTGCTCGCCCCACCGCGCGAGGCGCGGGGATTTGTTGCCGCGGGCCGTTCACGCAACCCGGATATGCGCACAGGGCGGTTCAAGCCGCGCGAGGAGCCCCTTGTGGTGCGCGGCGGCGGGGAATTGTCGCGCACGGCGCTGGTTCGCGGTCCGCTCTCCTCGCTGCCACGCGGCGAGGCGCTGCTTTTGTTCTGCCTGCTCAACCATCCCTGGCTGATGGACGAAAACGGTGAGGATATCGCCGATCTTCCGTTCGCCAATGCGGACGCCGACACCCTGCGCCGCGCCCTGCTCGATGCCCATATGGAGGGCAAGGCGACCGATTCGCAGACCCTCGCCCGGCAGTTGGAAAAAATGGGCGTCGACGCCCTGATTCGGCGAGCGCGGTCGGTCGCAAACCCCAGAATGGACTGGCCGGCATATCCAGATACCGGCGCGGAGGATGTCAGGCTCTGGTGGAGCCAGTGTACGGCCTTGCATCGCAAGGCTTACGCGTTATCTAGAGAATTGAGGGAGGCTGAACGCTCTCTGGGAGACGACCCGAGCGAAGCCAATTTTGCGTGGCTGCGCGATGTGCGGGAACGCCTCTCGGCCGTAGAGGGGACCGAAGCCCTGGTTGAGGGGTTCGGCGCGTCGTCTGGACGCGGCTCTGCGCGGTCGGTGTGATTCACCGAGTGTGACCCTTTCTTGCCGCAGTGTGGTGTGCTGCGCAAATGGAACCTTCCGCTTTCACCAGCGATCGGGTTCAGGCTGCTTTAACGGGACGGCTCTAGGGTCGCCCAAACGATATTAAGGAAGGCGGCGCGGTCCTCGTGGGGGTGCGTCGCCATTTCGCCGTGGAAGACACGCGGCGACTTGTCAGGAGATGTCCATGGCGAAGCAGGCGACCGAAGCGACCGAAGCGCCGGAGAAGGAGAACGACAGCCCCGACGGGCCGTTGCTCGACCTGTCGGACGCGGCCGTTCGGAAAATGATCAAGAATGCCAAGCGCCGCGGCTATGTGACCTATGAGCAGCTCAACGAAGTGATGCCATCCGAGGAAGTGACGTCCGAGCAGATCGAGGACACCCTCGCCATGCTCAACGACATGGGCATCAATGTCGTTGAAGCCGAAGAGGCCGCCGAAGAAGAGCAAGCGGAAGAGACCGAAGCCGCCGACGAGCCGGAAGAGGTCGAGGGCGGCGAGCTGACCGAAGCCGCGCCCCGCGCGGTCGCCCGCTCCGAGACCAAATCCGAGCCGGCCGAGCGCACCGACGATCCGGTGCGCATGTATCTGCGTGAGATGGGCACGGTTGAATTGCTCTCGCGCGAGGGCGAAATCGCCATCGCCAAGCGCATCGAGGCCGGTCGCGAAGCGATGATCGCCGGTCTGTGCGAAAGCCCGCTGACCTTCCAGGCCATCATCATCTGGCGCGACGAGCTGACCGAAGGCCGCGTGCTGCTGCGCGACATCATCGATCTCGAAGCCACCTATGCCGGTCCGGAAGGCAAGAACGTGCCGCCGGCCGCCATGGAAGGCGAGACCGCGCTTGCCCCCGAAGCAGGCGAAGACGGCCTGCTGGGCGACGGCGCCTCTCCCGGCGACGACGAGGACGACATGGAGAATTCCCTGTCGCTCGCCGCCATGGAAACCGAGATCAAGCCCAAAGTCGTGGAGACGTTCGACCGCATCGCCGACAGCTACAAGAAGCTGCGGCGCCTGCAGGACCAGAATGTCGAATCCAAGCTGAACAACGAGACCTTGTCCCCGGCGCAGGAGCGCAAGGCCAAGAAGCTCAAGGAAGACCTCGTCCTCGACGTGAAGTCGCTCTCCCTCAACCAGGCGCGCATCGACGCCCTGGTGGAGCAGCTCTACGAGATCAACAAGCGCCTGGTGGGCCTGGAAGGCCGCCTGCTGCGCCTCGCCGAGAGCTATGGCGTGCAGCGCGAGGACTTCCTCAAGCAGTACCAGGGCTATGAGCTGGACCCGAAATGGGTGCTGCGGGTCTCCAAGCTCGGCTCCAAGGGCTGGAAGGCGTTCGTCGCTCACGAGAAGGACGGCATCAAGGATCTGCGCGGCGACATCCACGCCCTCGCCACCGAGACGGCGCTGGAGATCCTGGAATTCCGCAAGATCGTCCAGATGGTCCAGAAGGGCGAGAAGGAAGCCCGTCAGGCCAAGAAGGAAATGGTCGAGGCCAACCTGCGCCTCGTCATCTCCATCGCCAAGAAGTACACGAACCGCGGCCTGCAGTTCCTGGACCTGATCCAGGAAGGCAACATCGGCCTGATGAAGGCGGTCGACAAGTTCGAGTACCGGCGCGGCTACAAATTCTCGACCTATGCCACCTGGTGGATTCGGCAGGCCATCACCCGCTCGATCGCCGATCAGGCGCGCACCATCCGCATTCCCGTGCACATGATCGAGACCATCAACAAGATCGTGCGCACCTCCCGCCAGATGCTCCACGAGATCGGCCGTGAGCCGACCCCGGAAGAGCTGGCCGAGAAGCTGGGCATGCCACTCGAAAAGGTGCGCAAGGTTCTCAAGATCGCCAAGGAGCCGATCTCCCTCGAAACGCCCATCGGCGACGAGGAGGACAGCCACCTCGGCGACTTCATCGAGGACAAGAACGCGATCCTGCCCATCGACGCGGCGATCCAGTCGAACCTGCGGGAGACCACCACCCGCGTGCTCGCCTCGCTCACGCCGCGTGAGGAACGCGTGCTGCGCATGCGCTTCGGCATCGGCATGAACACCGACCACACCTTGGAAGAGGTGGGCCAGCAGTTCAGCGTGACGCGCGAGCGTATCCGCCAGATCGAGGCCAAGGCCCTGCGCAAGCTCAAGCACCCCAGCCGCTCGCGTAAGCTGCGCTCGTTCCTGGATAATTGAGGCCAACGGTCCCGGTTTCGACCGGTGCCGAGAGGGCTTGACCCTAGGCCTATGAGGCCAAACGCATGGGCTTTGGTATCAGCGGGCGCTTCGACGTTCCAAATAAAAAGGCCCGGCAAGCGCCGGGCCTTTTTTCATGTCCGCGTTCCGATTCTTCAGGGTTTCGCGGAATTGGTGAAATGGTCGGCCCAAGCGAGCACGCCGGCGAAGCCGACGAAAGCCAGGACGATTGCGGTAATGGCGATTGCTACATCTGCAGGCATGGCACGTTTCCCTTCCTGCAACGGAAGCTAAGCCGTCCCCTCCCCCGCGCTTTGATCTGCCGCAAACCCAGGCGCCCCGCGACGTCCGCGCGGGCGGTGCGTCAGAACCGCCAAATGATCCAGAACGGGCGCGTGATCTAGAAGCGCAAAGTCATCTAGAAGCGCCAGGTGAAGTTCCCCTTCACCGCATTCTCGGTGAGGTTGGACGCGACCTGGCCGGTGTAGGAGACCCCGAGGTCCATCGCCGCGCCGAGCTTGGTGGTGAGGCCCGCGCCGACCACCAGCGCATCCTCGGAGAGCGGCGCGCCGGCGACGGTGAAGGCCACCGGCGAACCGGCGAAAGCCAGGGTGGTGGTGGGCGTCAGGTCGCCGAAGGCATGCTGCCAGCCGAGGGTTCCGGACAAGGTCAGCGCCGGCAAGGCCCCAAGCCGAAGCGCGGTCGATCCTCGCACGCCGAGCACCGTGCTCAGCGTGTCGAAATCGGCATCCCGGCCGGACAGCATGGCGACGCCCAGGCTTTCCGTGAAGCCATTGGTGGATTGGGTGACATAGGAGAAGCCCGCGAAAGGTTCCAGCACCGACGCCGTACCCAGCGTCGGCAGCGCAAAGCCGTAGCCGAGTTCACCGAAGACCTGCCCGGTTCGTCCGGCGTATCCGGCGCTGTAGGCCTGGGCGAGGCCCGGCAGCACGACGGTGCGGTCGGTGGAGATGTCGTGCCAGGAATAGGCGGCGCCGAGGCGCACCGCCCATGTCCCCAAGGCGCTCGCGCCGAAGCTGCGGCCGGCATAGAGCGCGAAGTCGTACGTGTCGCTGGAGCCGCTTGCGGGAGTGGAATCAAGGTCGAACGTGCTCTGCCCGAAGCCCGCCGCAAGACCGAGGCGCCAGTCGGCCCATGCGCCGTCGAGCCCGATCAGGAACCCGCCGATGGAGCTGGAATAACCGGAGGCGTTGGCATCGCCGTCATTGTCACCCCAACCACCATAGGCCTGCGCCCACAAGGTGGCGCCGAGCGAGGCCAGCGCGGCCGTCGTCGGGGCATCGCCGACGACCGTTCCCGACGTGGCCTGCCTCAAGCGGCCGGAGATGGCGTCCCGCACATAGGTGGATTGGGTCTGCAGCACGCTTTGGGCGGTGGCGTGCACGTCGCCGGAAAGGGATGAGAAAGCGGCGGGCGCGGCGCCGGCGGTCAACGTGGCGAGCGCGGCGGTAAGAGGAGATGAGGCCGACAGATGGTCGGCCGCGAACGCGGTCGCTGCCTGGTTGGGTGTCTGGGCCAGCGCCGTGAATGGAACGGCGCTGCGGCCGAGGGTTGCCACCAGATCACCTCCCGAGACCGAAAAATCGGCGCCGAGGAAGGGATAGAGCGAGCCGACGGTTCCGATCTCGGAATTTCCGGCAAAGACGAAAGAGCCGGAAATGCTGCTGGCGGTGATCAAGGTGTAGGTGGCGCCATATTGGGGCAAGAAGCCGGCGCCCGGCTTGAGATGCACCATCGCCCCGTCCGAAATCACCGCCCCGCCAACCAGGATCTGGTCCGAAGCGCCATTCGCGCCAAGCTCCATCAGCAGCGTCGAGCCAGATGCGAAGGCGGCATTGTTGCCGACCAGGATCTTGCCGATGGAATTGCCGGGGGCCACCGTCGAGCCGGTCTGGGCGAGCAGGTTCGTCACCGTGCCGCTGCCGGAATGGGTTCCGGTCACGGTCACGGTGCCATTCAACGTTCCGTTATTGGTGAACGCCCCGTTGTTGACGATGTCGGCGTTGATGATGCCGGTATTGATGATCGTGCCGTCGTTTATCAGCATGCCCTGCTGGCTGCCGGTGGTGACGCCGCCGCTCTGCACCACGGTGGTCGCAGTGAAGGTGCCGGCATTGGTGAGCGTGGCGCCGCTTGCAATGCTGTAGCCCCCGGTTGCGTTACCGCTGGTGTCACTCACCGCGAAGGACTGGAACGCCGCCCCTTTCGCGATATTCAGCGCGCCGGAATAAACCGCGCCAGTACCGGCATTGTTCAGCACCGCGGTCCCGCCGATCACCGACACCGACCCGACGTTCGTGATACTGCCGTTCAGATAAATGGTGCCCCCGGCCAGGGCCAGGGTCTCCGCCCCCGTGAAGCCGGAAATCGGGCTGTTAAAAGTGGCCGCTCCGGTGGTGGAGACGGTGCTCGCGCCCATGAGGAGGACCGGCAGATTGGTGGCGAAGTCCTGCGTCAGCGCAAGATTGCCCTGGGCGGCGATGAGCTGCTGCACATTGGTTTTTGTCTTGTCGCTGAAGTCGTTCTTCGCGATGCCGATGAAGCCGCCGTCGGCATCGTACAGGACGTCGAAGCCGGCATAGGTGTGCAGGCTGGAATTCACGAACTGGCTCGACGGGCTGAACAGATTGACCACGCCGGGGAGCTGGGGATTGGTGGTCCCCGTGGTGACGCTGTAGGTGGCGCTGCCGCCGACGAAGGAGATGCTGATCGTCGTGTTTGCGGGCGCCACGCCGTCCGGCGCTCCGGGCACCTCGACGAAGGCGTCCGTCACACCGGTATCCATGAGCAGCGTGCCGGTACCTGACACGGTGCTGCTCCCGGGCACTTGAATCGTCACCTGCGCCTGCACCGCCTGCCAATTGTCGGGACCACCGGCCACTGCCGGGTTCGCGAGGGCGAGCTGGCCATAGGTGAAGGCTTCCGCCGAGGTATTGGAGCTGGTCAGCCCGAGTTCGACCTGGGTCGGGGTGATGATGTAGCCGCGGCGGACCGTATTTTCGTTCATGCCGCTGATATTGAGGAACGGGTTGTAGATCGCCGACGTCGTGGGCTTGCCGTTGAGAACCTTGATCGCCTGCGTCGTGTTCGACACGTCGACGGTTCCCTCCCCCATCGTATTGCGGTCGAAGCCCACCCCCATCATCAGCGCGCCGGCGCAATTGACCCCGGTCGTGCAGTTCGGCGTGGCGGTGACGGGGCTGGAGTTCGGCGAATTGACGCTCCCAGCCGGGCAGCCGTTCACGCTCTCGGGGTTGAGGCACTGGCTATGCGTCACCACCAGGATGGGCATCGTGTCCGTGGCGACCGTCACGCCGGTCTGGGTGCTCGTTCCATCCACCTTGCTGCCGCTGAACGACACAGTGGCGTTCGTGAAGTATCCGGTCAGCAGGACATCGGTGCTGTTGTAGAACACCCAGCCGACCGTACCGTTCGAAACGGGGATGGCCTGGTTTTTGTTGATGAAGTCCTGCGTCCCCACGGCGATGCCGGTCGAGCCGGTGTCCAGGGTGGGATAGAAGGCCGGGCCGCCATTGATCGACATGGCAACAGTCAGCGACTGGCCAGGTTTCCCCGCTGCGGCATTCGCCAAGGCCTGACTCAGGTCTGTCGCATAAGGAACGATATAGGACGTAGTGTAGCTGTCATAAAGATTCCAGCCGAGCGCAGCGCTCTGCGCCAATACGACACCGTTGCTTGCAGCCAGAAGCAGAAGCACCAGAGGTGCGGGCGCTAAAAAACGCCTGCACATCACACATAGGAATCGCACGAGAAGCCCCCCAAGCCTATCCGCGAGAAACGCTAGGCGTGGCGTTTAGCACGGTCAAGGCTTACCATGCTACCGGATGAGGCGAGGCACAATTTTATAGATAGGTCTCGTATTCCAGCGGCAGGATCACCCGCATAAAGGCGTCCAGCTCCGCCTGCTTCATCACGGAATAGACCCGGCGATATTCTTCGCCGAAGGCACGGGCGATGAAATCCGAGGTGGCGAAGCGCTGCACCGCTTCCGCCATGGAGGGTGAGAGGCGGGGCACGTCGTAATCATAGGCATTGCCGATCAACGGCTCGGGCGGCTCGATCTGCGCCTCGATGCCCTCCAGAAGACCCGCGAGGATACCCGCCAGCACGAGATGCGGATGGGCCTCGGCGCCGGCAATGCGATGCTCCAGGCGCTTGGCCTGCGGCGGCCCGTTGGGCACCCGCACGGCCACGGAGCGATTGTCATAGCCCCAGGTGATGCCGGTGGGCGCGTAGGACCCCGGCACGAGACGGCGATAGCCGTTGAAGCTCGGCACGAACAGCAGCGTCGCATCGGCCATGGTGGCGAGCAGGCCGCCGGCGCCGTGACGCAACAGCCGATCCCCCTCCCCGCCCTCGCGCGCGAAAACGTTGCGGCCGTCGCGGTCCTGCATGCTGACATGGACATGCATGCCGTTGCCTGCGAAATCGGCCAGGGGCTTGGCCATGAAGGTGGCACGCAGCCCATGCTTGCGGGCGACGCCCTCGATGGCGCGGCGCAGCAGGATCGCCTCGTCGGCCGCCTTCAGCGCGTCGGCGCGATGATAGAGATTGACCTCGAACTGGCCCGGCGCCGCTTCCGAGATCACCGTGTCGGTGGGCAGGCCCTGGACCTCCGCGGCAGCACGCATGTCGTGCAGCACCGGGGCGAAGGCATCGAGATCGGACATGGCATACATGTTCTGTCGCGCCTGCCCGGTGGCGGGGAACACCGGCTCCGGCGGCGCTCCCTCCGCACCGGGCTTCAGCAAATAGAATTCCAGCTCGAAAGCGACACACGGCGTCAGGCCGAGGGCGGCAAGCCGATCCACAATCTTCGTCAATTGCTGGCGCGGGTCGAGCACCCAGGGCGTTCCGTCCGGCTCGTGCATGGTGATCAGCACCTGCGCCGCCGCACGCGGCGACCAGGGTACGGGCTTCAGCGTGCCCGCAACCGGCCAACATAGCCCGTCCCTGTCCCCCGTCTCCAGATGGATGCCGGTTTCAGCAACCTCACAGCCCCAGACGTCGAGGCCAAAGATGGAAAGCGGGATCGGAACGCCGGCATCCCACACCTTGGAGAGCGCATGGCCCGGAAGCCATTTGCCACGCAGCACGCCGCTGGTATCCGGCAAAAGCACTTCGACGATATCCGGCACGCCATGGGCCTGAACATAGGCTTCGGCTTCGCCAAGGACGCTGGTCGCATTGGCATCCTGAGGATGGGTGCCGGCTCCGGGGTGCTGCATGATACTCCAACTTGCATTTTGATCGCGCGCTTATCCAAGCGCGTCGGCACAGAACCTACAAGCTGGGGCTCTGCCTTTATTTTTCATCTGCTGCAACTTCTCTAGACGGCCGTTGTTTCCACATCCGCATTCACGCTATTCTTGCCCCGCTCGCTCCGGGGGGAATCGCAGCCGATCGTTGCCGCCATGCGCAGACCTCACTGCATGCATGAGGCCTCGCTTCCCGGAGACCCTATCCTTGACGCCTCTGCCTCTTCTTGAATCCCTGCGCCGTTCGCGCAGCTTGAACCAAAGCGCCGTTCTCGCAGCCGGATTTGTGGTTTTGATCGCGATCAGTGCGGCATCGATCTGGCTGGTCAACCGCACCAAGGAGGACACCGCCCAGGTCAGCCACACGCTGCGGGTGGAAAACACCCTCTCGCAGCTGCAGGTCATGGTGCGGCGCGCGGAGAGCGCGCAACGCGGCTACCTGCTGACCGGGGATGCGAGCTATCTGCAGTTCTTTGAGGAGACGCTGGCCGAGGTGCCGCAGGCGCTGGACCAGGCGCGCGCAAGCACCACCGACAACGGTGCGCGCCAGATCGCCCTGTCGGCGCTCGAACCGAGCATCGAAAAGAAGCTCGCCGAGCTGCGCCAGACCGTCGACTTGTTCAAGGCCGGCCGCGCGGACGAGGCGATGCACATCGTGCGGACGGGCGAGGGCGAGACGCTGATGCGCGAGATCACCGCGCGGGTCGAGGCCATGAAAGAGGAGGAGGAGCGCCTGCTCGGCCAGCGCACCACCTCATCCAACCGGACCAGCCTGTGGCTGCTGCTGGTGAACCTGGTTGGCGTGGTGACCATCATCGGGCTTGCCGGCCTGTCGATGCAGTTAGTCCAGCGCAACACGTCCGCGCTGCGCCAGGCGCACAAGGAGGTGGCCCAGGCCAACCAGAGCCTGGAGCGGCGGGTGATCGAGCGCACCGCCGATCTCCAGGAGGCCAATAACGAGATCCAGAGCTTCGCTTATATCGTCAGTCATGATCTGCGCTCGCCGCTGGTGAACATCATGGGCTTCACCAGCGAGTTGGAAGCGTTGCGGACAGATCTGTTCGATCGGCTTGCGGCTTTGCGGGAGAAGGCGGGCGACGAAAATGAGGCCCGCGACGCCGAGCTCGGCCGCGACTTCGAGGAGGCGTTCAGCTTCATCAAGGCGTCGATCACAAAGATGGACCGCCTCATCAAGGCGATCTTGGACCTGTCGCGCCAGGGGCGCGCCGAGTTCCATCCGGTGCAGGTGGACATGACCCCGCTGCTGGAGGGGATCGGCGCAACCATGGCGCATCAACTGATCGAGCGCGACGCGACCCTGAAAGTCGCGCGTTTGCCCTCGATCATCAGCGACCGAATGGCCCTGGAACAGATTTTCACAAATCTGATAGACAACGCTGTGAAATACCTACGCCTTGATGTTCCAGGAAGAATTGACGTTTCCGCGAGCGAGACGCCGGGCTACGTCACCTTCATCGTGAGCGACAATGGGCGCGGCATCGATCCGCGGGACAAGGTGCGCGTCTTCGAATTGTTCCGCCGCTCGGGTCCCCAGGATCGACCGGGGGAAGGCATCGGACTTGCACATGTACGGACCTTGGTGCGACGAATGGGCGGCGCGATCATGATGGATTCCGAGCTTGGTCGCGGCACGACTTTCAAGGTCACGCTGCCGCGCCGTCTCCTGCTAAATGCCGAAGAGGGAAAGAATGACTGAGCACGTCACCATCATCATGATCGAAGATGACGAGGGGCATGCCCGTCTGATCGAAAAAAACATCCGCCGTGCCGGCGTGTTGAACGAGATCATGCCGTTCACCGACGGTACGAGTGCGGTGAACTTTCTCTTCGGCCCAGATGGTACCGCCGCTCACAATGCCGGCCGCGCGCTGCTGGTGCTGCTGGATCTCAACCTGCCGGACATGACCGGGGTCGATATTCTCCGGCGCATCAAGGAGAACGAGCATCTGCGCTTGTCTCCGGTGGTCGTCCTCACCACCACCGACGACAAGGTGGAAATCCAGCGCTGCTACGATCTCGGCGCGAACGTCTATGTGACCAAGCCGGTCAATTACGAGAACTTCGCCAATGCGATCCGCCAATTGGGCCTGTTCTTTTCCGTGATCCAGGTGCCGAAGGCGAAGTGATGCCCCATGCGGCGCAGCCCGACGAGATCGCCCAGCCCGAGCATGCCGATGCTGCGGGCGGCCCCGGCGTTCGGGTCTTGTACATCGACGACGATCCTGGCCTCGGCCGGCTGGTGCAGCGCCAGCTCAACCGGCTCGGCTTTGTCGTGGAAACCGCCACCTCCGGCACCGAAGGGCTCGCCCGCCTGGCGCGGGGCGATATCGACGTGGTGGCGCTCGATCATTACATGCCGGGGCAGGACGGTCTGGAGACGCTCGCTGCCATGCGCGCGCTGCCCGACCCACCGCCCGTGGTCTATGTCACCGGCACGCAAGAAAGCCGCATCGCCGTAGCGGCGCTGAAGGCTGGTGCCGCCGACTATGTGATCAAGGAGGTGCAGGGCGACTTCATCGAATTGTTGCGCTCGGCGCTGGCCGCCGCGCTCGATGCGGTGAAGATGCGCAAGGCGCACGAGGCCGCTGAAGCGGAAATTCGCGCGGCACGCGATCGGTTCGAGGCGCTGGCCGCCGAGCGTGCGCTGCTGCTGCGCGAAATGAACCACCGCGTCGGAAACTCGCTTCAGATCATCGTCTCCCTGCTGCATGTTCAGGCGAGTGCCACCGACAATGCCGAGGTCCAAGACGCGTTGAATGCGGCGCGCGGGCGCGTTGCCGCAGTCGCTCAGGTTCACCGTCGTCTCTATACCTCCGACCAAGTCACCTCGGTTGCAGCGGACCAGTATCTGTCATCCTTGCTTGAGGACCTGCAGATTTCCGCCAGGCACGGCGAATTTGGCGTCACCCTTTCGATCGAGGCCGATCCGCTCGAAATCGATCCTGATCGCGCGGTCGCGGTGGGCGTGATCGTGACGGAACTCGTGATCAACGCGTCGAAATATGCCTATCCCGGCGGTTCAGGCCCGGTCCGGGTGGAGCTGCGTTGCCTGGGCGAGCAGATCCTGCTCGCGGTGGAGGACGACGGTACCGGCATCGCGCCCGGCGATGCTGCGAAGTCCAGTGGCCTCGGCAACCGGATCGTGCGGGCGATGTCCAACAAGCTCGGGGCGGAGCTGGCCTTTGAGCCGCGCACGCAGGGCACGCGCGTCGCCCTGCGGTTCCCGCTTGCCCCATCCACATCCACTGGATTCTAGGTTTCGCAGCGTCGGTCGGACACCGGCACGCGTGACCAACCTTGCCGTTTCAAAGACCCGGGCGTTTTCGCAAAGTGCGGCGTTTGAAAACGCCCTCTCGTCTCAGCCGCGCTCTGTGGGGAAACCGGCCTGCTTCCAGCCGAGGATGCCGCCCTGCATATGCTGTTCAAGCTGTTGGCCTGACGCCTGGGCGATCGCCGCCGCACGCTGCGAGCGCTGGCCGGAGCGGCACGAGAACACGATCTGCTTTCCCTGCGCGTCCGGCAGCGCGGCGGCGTCGAAGGCCGACAGCGCCATGACGGCAGCGCCGGGAATGCGCTCGGCGCGGATTTCGTCGGGCTCGCGCACATCGATGAGGAGGATGCGGCCATCCTCCATGCCGGCTTTTACCTCGGCGGGCGTGAGGTGGGTGATGCGGCCGCCGAAGGGATTGGGTTCGCTCATGAGATCGGTCCTGGAAAAACTTGAAAGTGGAGAAGCCTACGCTGCTCCGCAAGGGGGACCTTGAGGCAAGCTCACACACAAAACGCGCGAGCCCGGCGGCGGCGCGACAGAGGTGGACCGTTACAAAACCAGAGCGCCGGCCAGCGCCGCCGCGCCCACCACGGCCCAGGCCGGGACCTGCCAGACCGCAAGTCCGAGATAGCAAGCGAGCGCAACGGCAAACGCCGCTGCGCCGGTGACGCCTTCCGGCAGCACCACGGTCCACAGTGCGGCACCGAGGAGGCCCACCACCGCGGCATTGACGCCGGCCAGGATACGGCGCGCGGCCGGGGCGGCCCGCAGACGCTCCCAGAATGGCACCGCTCCTATCACCAGCAGCGCCGAGGGAGCGAAGATGGACAGCAAGGCGACGAGGGCGCCCGCCACGCCGCTCGGCGGCTGTTGGGCCGCCGCGCCAAGGAACGCCGCGAAAGTGAAGAGTGGCCCGGGCATGGCCTGGGCCGCTCCATAGCCGGCAAGAAAGGCGTCCTTGGAGACCAGTCCGGTCCCCACCGTTTCCGCATCCAGCAGCGGCAACACCACATGGCCGCCGCCGAACACCAGCGCACCGACACGAAAGAAGCGCTCCGCCAGTTCCAGGCCGTTCGAGTGCAGCAGCCGCGCCGCGAGCGGCAGGCCCAGCAGGCACGCCGCGAACACGACCAGTGCCGTCACCGCCATGGCGCGCGAGATGCCCAGCGGCGGAAACGGCTCGCTGCCCGTGGCCGCCATCGCGTGCAACGCGCCATAGCCGGCAAGGGCGCCGAGGCCGATGGCCAGCAATTGGCCCGTGGTGCCCGGCAGCAGCACCGCAAGGGCCGCCGCACACAGGGCGATGGAGGTGGTCCGCCGCTCCGGGCACAGGCTGCGAGCCATGCCCAGGACAGCGTGGCAAACGACCGCCGCGGCGGCCGCCTTCAGCCCGGCAACCCATCCCGCTGTCCCGAGCCCACCCACGCTGTCGAGCACGAGCGCGAACACCGTCATGAGAACTGCGGACGGCAGCGTGAAACCGACGAAGGCCACGACAAGCCCAGGCACGCCCGCCCGCATGAGGCCGATCGCCATGCCCACTTGGCTGGAGGCTGGCCCGGGCAGGAACTGGCATAGCGCGACCAAGTCGGCATAGGCACGGTCCGAGAGCCAGGCACGGCGCACCACGAACTCCTCGCGGAAATAACCGAGATGGGCAATCGGTCCGCCGAACGCGGTAAATCCCAGACGTAGAAAGACCAAGAACAAATTAAACATTTTCTCGATGTTTAATGCACGCGGAGATTGCAGGTCCATTTTCAATATCTCCACAGGCGGAGCGGGACGCGCGCGGCGTGGCCGCGCCGTCGACGCCTCGCGCTGCGATCTCGCATCTGTGAATGAAAACAATAGGGTGGGGCAAGCCGCGATGCGTCTTATCGTGCCTTTAAGGCACATTGCGCTATTTTATTACCTCTAATGAACTTGATCTGAGTGGCTTGCTCATCTCTCGTTCATGTTGGCCCCGGTACGGTCGAACCAACAATTGACACCTTGTCCCTGCATCCCCGCGTTGCAGAGGACAGGGCGAGGTGGCTTCGGGTTTGGTGATGCTCCGTCCCGACGCGCCGCAAAAAGGGCTATTGATCGGGTCGTTCCCCCGCACGTGTCCGATCAGTGGAAAGGCGCCGGCGTAAGCCGGCGCCTTTTTATTTGGTCCGCCCGCGCCGGCGGCCGCGGCGGCTCTCGATCCTACGGGAACCATGCTCTAGTCTCCGCTCCATGCCTGCCCTCTCTCCCAAAATCCCCGACCTTGAAACCCTACGCGCCGGCGGCAAGCGCGTGATGGCCCTGGCGCTGGCAGCGGTGGAAACCGCGCGCGGCACCGCCCCCCTGGTCGCGCTGCTGGATCGCGCCGCGCGGGAGGCCCGTGCGCTTGTGCTTGGCCTGACCGGCCCGCCGGGGGTCGGCAAATCCACCCTCACCAATGCCCTGGTGCGCCGCGCCCGGGCAGACGGGCGGACGGTGGCGGTGTTGGCTGTGGACCCCTCCTCCCGCCGCACCGGCGGCGCCTTGCTGGGCGACCGGGCGCGCATCCAGACCGATCCCGAGGACCGTGGCGTCTTCGTGCGGTCCATGGCAGCGCGCGATCGTCTCGGCGGCCTCTCCGATGACGCGGTGGCCGCCGTGGTGCTGCTGCGTGCCGTGTTCGACCTCGTGATCGTCGAGACCGTCGGTGTTGGCCAGTCGGAGGCCGATATCGGGCTCGTGGCGGATACCGTGGTCCTGTGCATCCAGCCGGCCTCGGGGGACAGCCTGCAGTTCATGAAGGCGGGCGTGATGGAATTGCCAGACATCATCGTCGTCACCAAATCCGACATGGCGGACATCGCCCGGCGCGCCGCGGCGGATGTCAGCGGGGCGCTCTCCCTCGGCGGCCTGCCGACCGACTGGACCGTACCTGTCATCCGCCTCTCTGCCGCCAGCGGCGAGGGGCTGGAGGCGTTCGACGCAGCCATCGCCGCCCATCGGGCCCATCTTGAGCAGGACGGGCGATTGGCAACCCAACGCGCCGGGCAGGCAGAGCGTTGGGTGGAGGAGGCGATTCGCCTGCGCTTCGGCACCGAAGGGCTGGCCTTCGCCCGCAGAATGGCGGTTGCAGAGACCGGCCCCTTCGCCCGTGAGGCGGCATTCGCGGCACGCTTAACCCGCTCGTAAGGTTGATAGGAGATTTTTCTCTCCAGGCGCCGGCGTTCGTTCACCGGCTTCCCTGGCGAGGGCGATCTCATGGGTGTGTATTTCGGCGTGCGTCTGCCGGCCTGCCTTTTGGCTGCGGTCGGCTGCCTCGTCGCGACGGCCGCGCGCCCGCAGATGCTGCCGTCCGATATCTTTCTCTCCCGCGCGGCGGCCGAACGAGCCCAGGGCGGGCTGCTCTCCGGACCAATGCGCGCGCTGCGCGTCGCGACGTTGGAATGGCCCGAGCCCCTGGCCGGCGGCGTCCTCGATCCCGCCACGCCGCAGCCGCAGGCGCAAACGCAGATTGCCGCTCTGGCGAGTCCCGCCGTGACGTCCTTCGGCGACGCCACCTACGCCTATCCTCCACCGTTGGTGCTGGGCGGCGCCCTGCCCGCGAGCGATCCGGCAGGACTGCTTTCCGACCGGGAGGACGTGGACACGCCAACCGTGTTCGGCCCTTCCCCCAACGCCGATGCCGCCTACCTCGAGCTCGCACTGGATTTGGTGCTGAGCCTGCCGGGCCTCGACGAGGAGAGCATGGCCGCCGACGACCAGGGACCGCCGACGTTCGGTCCCGACATGAGCGAACTCGACGTCGCCGAAGACCCGCCGCAGGCCCTGATCTTCGGCGAACCGCCGCCTCCCGGTGCGACGCTGGACAGCGCCGAGCTCGAGGCGCCCTACAGTGCCGGCCTCTCGCTCGACGCGAGCGAGGGTGCCGCACAGGGCATCCAGGCATCGCGGGACATGCCGATCGTGCATGATATGCGTGTGGTGTTCGGCCTCAGCGGTGCCCTGTTCCCACCCCTCGCCTTCGAATATGCGGCCTTGCCGCCGAGCGCCGCGCCGCTTCCGCCGATGCCTCCAGTCCCCCCCGGCGACGAGGAAACCGACGGTATCGCGGCGGGCGACCGCAGCCCCGCCGAACGCCTCAGCCTGGATGGGCCGGCGCGCGCACGGGCGGAAAAGTGCCTCGCCGAGGCCATTTATTTCGAGAGCCGGGGCGAACCCAAGCGCGGACAGATCGCGGTCGCCCAGGTGGTGATGAACCGGGTGTTCTCGGGCTATTATCCCAACGACGTCTGCAAGACCGTCTATCAGAACGCCCACCGCCATCTCGCCTGCCAGTTCACCTTCGCCTGCGATGATGTGAAGGACGTGATCCGCGAGCCCGACATGTGGGTCCAGGCGAAGCAGATCGCCTCCGACATGCTGGACGGCAAGCTCTGGCTTTCCAGCGTCGGGCGGGCGACCCACTATCACGCCTATTGGGTGCGGCCGAGCTGGGTGCGCGAGATGCGCAAGCTGGACCGGATCGGCGTGCACACCTTCTATCGCCCGCGCCGCTGGGACGGGTGACGGGCACGGCACGCGCACATGAAAACGGCCCGGGAGCATCTCCCGGGCCGTTTCTTTATTCAGAAGACGAAAGCCGAGGTCAGAGCGCGCCCTGCGCCTCGACCACCGCGACCGCCGTCATGTTGACGATACCGCGGGTCGTCACCGATGGGCCGAGGATATGGGCGGGCTTCGCCGTGCCCATCAGGATCGGGCCGACCGGAAGCGCATCGCCCAAAACCTTGATCATGTTGTAGGCGATGTCGGCGGAATCGAGGTCCGGCATCACCAGCACGTTCGCCGCCCCGATCAGGCGCGAGCCTGGGAAGGTGCGCTGGCGGATCTCTTCCAGCAGCGCAGCATCGGCCTGCATCTCGCCATCCACCACCAGCGAGGGATCGCGCTGGATGATCAGGTCGAGCGCCGCGCGCACGCGCTTGGCGCTATGGGTCTCATGCGAGCCGAAGTTGGAATGGGACAGCAGCGCGATGCGCGGCTCCAGTCCGAACCGGCGCACATGGGCGGCGGCCAGGATGGTCATCTCGGCAAGGTCGGCCGGCGTCGGCTCGCTCTGAATCTGCGTATCGCAGATAAAGAAATTGCCCTTGGGCGTGATGAGCAGCGACAGCGCCGCCAGTTCGTGGACGCCCGGCGCGAGGCCGATAATGTCCCGGACCTGACGCAGGTGGCGCATGAAGCGGCCTTCGATGCCGCACAGCATGGCGTCCGCCTCGCCGCGATAGACCGCGAGCGCCGCGATCACCGTGGCATGTGTGCGCACCAGCGTGCGCGCCGCATCGGGGGTCACGCCCCGGCGGCCGGCCACTTCCACCATGGTCCGCACATAGTCGCGATAGCGCGGGTCGTCCTCGGGATTGATGAGGTCGAAATCCACGCCCGGCCGGATCGAAAGGCCGAAGCGCTGCAAGCGGGTTTCGAGCACGGTCGGCCGCGCGACCAGGATCGGACGGGCGATGCCTTCTTCCACCACCGCCTGGGCGGCGCGCAGCACGCGCTCGTCCTCGCCCTCGGCATAGATCACGCGCTTCTTGTCCTGCTTCGCGCGGGCGAACAGGGGGCGCATGATGAAGCCGGAGCGGAACACGAAATGATCGAGCTTGCCGATGTAATCCTCGAAATCGGCGATCGGCCGGGTGGCGATGCCGGTTTCCATGGCGGCACGCGCCACCGCCGGCGCAATGCGCAGGATCAGGCGCGGATCGAACGGCGAGGGGATGATGGAATCGGCGCCGAACGAGCGGGTCTCACCGCCATAGGCGCGGGCCACCACGTCGGAGGGCGTTTCACGGGCCAGCGCCGCGATCGCCTCCACCGCCGCCATCTTCATTTCGGCATTGATGTCGGTGGCGCCGACATCCAGCGCGCCACGGAAGATGTAGGGGAAGCACAGGACGTTGTTGACCTGGTTCGGGAAGTCCGACCGGCCGGTGCAGATCATCGCGTCGGGGCGCGCGGCGCGCGCCTCTTCCGGCATGATCTCGGGCGTGGGATTGGCGAGCGCCAGAATCAGCGGGCGATCCGCCATGCGCTTCACCATGTCCTTGGTCAGCACGCCGCCGGCGGACAGGCCGAGGAAGATGTGCGCCCCGTCGATGACTTCGCCGAGCGAGCGGGCGTCGGTCTTCTGGGCGTAGACCGACTTGTAGGGGTCCATGAGGGTCTCACGGCCCTCATAGACCACGCCCTCGATGTCGCAGACCCAGATGTTCTCGCGCTTCGCGCCGAGGATCACCAGCAGGTTGAGGCAGGCAAGCGCGGCCGCACCCGCGCCCGAGGTGACGATCTTCAGTTCCTCGATCTTGCGGTTGCCGATCTCCAGCGCGTTGCGGACCGCCGCGCCGACGATGATCGCCGTGCCGTGCTGGTCGTCGTGGAACACCGGGATCTTCATGCGCTCGCGCAGGCGCTTCTCCACCTCAAAGCATTCCGGCGCCTTGATGTCCTCAAGGTTGATGCCGCCGAACGTGGGTTCGAGCGCCGCCACCGTCTCGACGATGTGGTCCACCTCGTTCGCGGCGATCTCGATGTCGAACACGTCGATGCCGGCGAACTTCTTGAACAGAACCGCCTTGCCTTCCATCACCGGCTTGGAGGCGAGCGGGCCAATATTGCCGAGGCCGAGCACGGCGGTGCCGTTGGAAACCACGCCCACGAGATTGGCGCGGATGGTCAGCTCGGCCGCCTGGAGCGGGTCGGCCTGGATCGCGAGGCAGGCGGCAGCCACGCCGGGGGTATAGGCGAGCGCGAGGTCGCGCTGATTGCCCAAGGGCTTGGTGGCCTGAATTTCGAGTTTTCCGGGCCGGGGCAGGCGATGATAGATAAGAGCACCCGAGCGCAGATCATCTGAGATGTTGGACGCCATTCCCTTCCCCAACCCTTCTTCACACCGCTTGTTTCAAATCCGGCGGCACGGTAGCCCTCGGCGGCAGGGATGTCACGGGCAAGCGCTACGTTTTTCATGACCTGAAAGCCCGCTGCGGCTCTTTCGAGCGCAACCACAGACTGAAGAAGGTGCAGCCATGAAAAAGCTCGTCCTCGCGCTGGTGGCGCTCGCCGTTCTGGGCATTGGCGGTTATTTCGGCTTCAGCTATTGGAGCGCGGCTACGGCACGCGCTGAAGTTGAGAAGGTGTTCGCCGCGCTACGCCAGTCCGGAGCGCAGGCCAGCTATGCAGCAACTGGGTTCGACCTTCCCAGCCGGACGCTGACGATCTCGGACATCGCCATCACCTCGGCCGAAGGGTCGGGCACCGTGAGAATCGCCCATATGACGGCGCGCGGAATCACCCCTCCGTCCGGGGGGCGGTTCACGGCGGACCTGCTGCGCTTTGATGGTGTGGAGGCTGGCCTCAAGACCGACACCGAGGAGGCGAGCTATATCGCGCCTCTGCTGGAAATCACGCGCTATTCGGGTCCCACCGACGTGATCCTCCCGCCGGGCGGCAAACTGCAGGAAAACCTGCGCGCCACGCTCCAGCATTTTGCCGAGGTCAGCGCGGAGCGGCTGACGGTGCCGCAGATGACCGCCCGCGTCCGCGTTGCCGCGATCCCCGCCAGCACCCAGGCGCAGGGGAGCGAGGCGCAAACCACGGTCGAGGAGTATGGCCCCTTCCACGCCGAGGGCATCGGCCAAGGACGGATCGCACGCATCCGCCTTGAACGCATGACACTTAAATCCGAGCTGACCGGGCACACCCCACCGCTGGGCTTTTCTGCCACGCTTGAGGGCATCGAGGCCACTGCCCTCGACACCGCGCCGCTGCGCGCGCTTTCCCAGCCCGGCGCCGCGGCGATTGCGCCCGGCTACCAGCCGCTCTACGGCCGCATCGCCGCCGCCAGCTATTCGCTGTCGCAGGATGGTGGGGCCACGATCATGGCCAGCAATCTCGCGGCGGACGCCATTGCCATCGATCCGAGCCTGCTCAACCTCAGCCGGATCGATGCGCTGAACGCCCTGTCCGCGCCCGGGCACGCGCTGACCCCGGACGAATCGGTGCGCCTGTTCGCCCTCACCTCGGACGTGCTGAAGAGCGTGAGCTTCGCCTCCATCTCGGTCACCGACACCTCGGTCTCGGACGCCACCGGCAAGGTGGACATCGGCCGGCTTGCCATGACCGGCTATTCCTCGGGCAAGCTGCAGACGCTGCAGGTGGACAAATTCGCCGGCACCGGCGCCAATTCCCAGCCCCTCACCTTCGGCAGCGCCTCGCTGAACGGGCTCTCGTTGACGGCGATGATGGACCTGTCGGCCAAGGCCGTGACCGAGGGCGCGGGTGCCTCGGCCGACTCCATCCTCGCGCTATTCCATATCCTGGACGGAGTCGCGGTCACCGATCTCGCGGTGCCGCAGGAAGGATCGGCCGGCACCATATCCGTGGGCAGCTTCGCCTTGAACTGGGGCCAATTCATCGGCGCGGCGCCGACGCGGTTCACGCTCAAGGCGTCCGACATCAAGGGCCCGATCTCAGACGAGGACAGCCCGCCGTTCAGCTTCCTCGCGGCCGCCGGCATGACCAGCGCGACGCTGAACTTCCAGATGGACCTTGCCTATGACGAGGCGTCCCGGGCGATCGTCCTCGGGCCGGCCAGCGCCGATGTGGCGCAGGCGTTCAGCACGACCCTGGATGCCCGCCTCACCGACGTGCCACGCAGCGCATTCGAGGATGCCACCTCGGCCCTCTCCGCCCTGAACCAGATCGGCCTCGGACCGGTAAAGCTCATGATCGTCGATCACGGCCTCGCCGAACTGGCGCTGAAGCAATATGCGGACCTCGCCAATGTCGGGGTCGAGGAGATGCGCGGCGAACTGGTGGCGGCGGTGGAGGAGCAGGCGAAGGCGCTCTCCGCCGAATTTCCCAATGCCGAACGCGTCGGCGCGGCGCTGGTGCAATTCCTGAAAGCGCCGAAAACCCTCACCCTCACGCTGAGCCCCCGGGACAACGTGAAACTGATGGACCTCGTGCTCGCGGGAGACCCGATCGATATCGCCCGCCTGCTCTCGCTGGATGCGGTCGCCGGTCCCTGAAACGCAAGACGCCCTCCGCGAGGAGGGCGTCCGGCTCTTCGGCGGAGCAACCAACCGCGCTTATTTCTGCGGCAGGTTCAGGCGGATGTGCAGGTCCTTGAGCTGCTTGGGCGTCACCTCGGCGGGCGAGCCCATGAGCAGGTCCTCGGCGCGCTGGTTCATGGGGAACAGCGAGATTTCGCGCAGGTTGGCGGCGCCGCATAGCAGCATCACGATGCGATCGATGCCGGCGGCCATGCCGCCGTGGGGCGGTGCGCCATATTGGAACGCGCGGTACATGCCGCCGAACCGCTCCACCACGGTCTCCTCATCATAGCCCGCGATCTCGAATGCCTTCAGCATCGCCTCGGGGCGATGGTTGCGGATGCCGCCGGAGGCGATCTCAAAGCCGTTGCAGGCGATATCGTACTGGAACGCCTTGATGGTCAGCGGGTCCTGCCCGTTCAGCGCATCGAGCCCCCCTTGCGGCATGGAGAACGGATTGTGGGAGAAGTCGATCTTCTTCTCCTCGTCCGACCATTCGTAGAACGGGAAATCGACGATCCAGGCCAGCTCGAACCGCTCGGTGTCGATCAGCTTGAGTTCCTCGCCCACCTTGGTGCGGGCAAGGCCGGCGAACTTGTAGAATTTCGACGGGTCGCCGGCGACGAAGAAAGCGGCGTCGCCATCCTTCAAGCCGAGCGCCTCGCGGATCGCGGCGGTGCGTTCCGGACCGATATTGTTGGCGAGCGGACCCGCCCCCTCGCCGCCTTCGCGCCACATGATATAGCCGAGGCCCGGCTGACCTTCGCCCTGGGCCCAAGAATTCATGCGGTCGCAAAAGGCGCGCGAGCCGCCGGTCGGGCCGGGGATCGCCCACACCTGATTCTTCGGGTCTTCGAGCATGCGCGCGAACACCTTGAAGTTCGAGCCGCGGAAATGCTCGGAGACATCCTGCATCACCAGCGGGTTGCGCAGATCCGGCTTGTCGGAGCCGTATTTGCGCAGGGCCTCGGCATAGGGAATGCGCGGCCAGCCCTTGGTCACGGGCTTACCGCCGCCGAACTCCTCGAACACGCTCGTGATCACCGGCTCCATCGCCGCGAACACGTCTTCCTGCTCGATGAAGCTCATCTCCAGGTCGAGCTGGTAGAATTCACCCGGCAGCCGGTCGGCGCGCGGGTCCTCGTCGCGGAAGCAGGGCGCAATCTGGAAGTAGCGGTCGAAGCCGCTCATCATGATGAGTTGCTTGTACTGCTGCGGCGCCTGCGGCAGCGCATAGAACTTGCCGGGATGGATGCGCGAAGGCACGAGAAAGTCGCGCGCGCCCTCCGGCGAGGAAGCGGTGAGAATTGGGGTCTGGAATTCGAAGAAACCGCCCTGCTTCATCCGCTGGCGCAGGCCGTCGATCACGCGTCCGCGCAACATGATATTATTGTGAAGCTTCTCCCGGCGCAGATCGAGGAAGCGATACTTCAGGCGAATGTCCTCGGGATAGTCCTGATCGCCGAACACGGGCAACGGCAATTCCGCTGCTGCACCAAGCACTTCCAGCTCGGTCGCATAGACCTCCACCTTGCCGGTGGGCAAATCCGTGTTTTCGGTGCCAGCCGGCCGGTTGCGCACCTTGCCGTCGATCCGCACCACCCATTCCGCGCGAATCTTTTCCGCCGCGGTGAACGCCGGGCTATCGGGATCGACCACCACCTGCGTCAGGCCGTAATGATCCCGCAGGTCCACGAACAGCACGCCGCCATGGTCGCGAATGCGGTGGCACCAGCCGGAGAGTCGGACGCTTTCGCCCACCTGGGCGTCGGTAAGCGCACCGCAGGTATGCGTGCGGTAGCGATGCGGGGCGGGCGACATGGCGAACGGCCTTTCGGACAACCTTGAAACACGGGGCGCGCGGCCGCAAACGACTGGCGATGCTGGCCGCGGGAAGGTGCATGGGCGTCCCTGCTTGTCAAGGCCGCGTCAGCTTCCGCAACGAATTCAGGCCCCTATGCTGCTGTGCATCATCACGAGCCCCCTGTTGGGGCGCGCGGACAATCCGTATAAGATCGAACTCGGCGCGCTTTACGCTCCGACGAGACATGAATGGAAGCGACGGTTCGTTTGTCCGATTCTGGGAACGCCACCGGCGCTTTGGATCGCGCGCGCGGCTGGGATGCGGCGCGCTGGGCGGTCGGCCTCGGCGGCGCATTCATCGTCACCGTCCTCGCCGCGACGATTGCCCTGACCATATATCTGCGGGACCGCGCCCTGGGCGACCGGCATCGGGAACTGGAAAATCTCGCCCTCACCCTCGCCGAGCAGACCGACCGCGCCTTTCAAGCGACGGAGCAGCTCCAGCGCAGCCTGGTCGAGCGCCTGATCAGCCAGGGCGTGAAGGATGAGGCAAGCTTCGTGCGGATCGCCTCGACCCACGCGATGCACGAAATCATCGGCGAGCGGGTGCCGGCCCTGCCGCAGCTCGATGCCCTGACCATCATAGGCTCCAACGGAAAGCTGCTGAATTTCTCACGCTACTGGCCGATCCCCGACGTCAACGTGGCGGATCGCGATTATTTCAAGGCCCTCAGCACCGATCTCGCGGAAGCCCAGTTCGTCAGCGCGCCGGTGCAGAACCGCGGCAGCGGCACGCCCACCGTCTATCTCGCCCACCGCCTCTCGGGGCCGGACGGCCACTTCCTCGGCCTGATCCTCGCCGCCATGCGGCAGGATTATTTCGAGCAGTTCTACGGCGGCATCGACCTCGGCCCCGGCGGTTTCATCGCCCTGAACCGTGAAGATGGAACCATCCTCGCAAGCCACCCGACCGTTGCCGAAACCATAGACCCCGGGACCCAGCGCGCGCTGATGCGCCGCTTGATCCTCCACCCCGCCACCCGCAATCGGCTCATCCCGCCTGGGCTCGTGGACCAGCACGAGCGCGTGGCAGCGTTCCAGAGTCTCGCGCATTTCCCGCTCACCATCATGGTCAGCGACACGTCGCAGGACGTCGCGCGTTCGGTGCGCGCGCAGATATTGCCAATCCTGGTGGCCTCCGGCCTGATTTGCCTCGCTATCACCGTTGCCGTCATCATGGCGGTGCGCCAGCTACGGGCGCAGCAGGAATTCGCGCGGAACGCCTATCGCACCGCCCGCCAGGACGAGTTGACCAGCCTACCCAACCGCCTCTGCTTCCTTGAGCAGCTCGACACCCTGCTGGCCGGCGACCTCAGCGAACGCCGATTCGCCCTGCTGTTCCTCGATCTCGACTATTTCAAGTCGGTCAACGACACGCTCGGCCACGCCATTGGCGACGAATTGCTGTGTGCGGTCGCGCGGCGGCTGGAGGATTATCTCGCGCCGGGCGACATGCTGGCGCGCATCGGCGGCGACGAATTCGGCATTCTCCAGCCGGGCGCCGGAACGCCCGAGGCGCTGATGCTGTCGGAACATCTCATTGCCGCGATTCGCGAGCCTTTCACGCTGAGCCATCACCGGGTCATCGCTGGCGGCAGCATCGGCATCGCGCTTGCGCCGCAGGATGCCCGGCTCGGGGTGGAACTGCTTAAGAATGCCGATCTCGCCTTGTATCGCGCCAAGGCTGACGGACGCGGGCTGGCCCGCATGTTCGAGCGGCAGATGGAGCGGGCGGCCATCGCCCGGCGCACCCTGGAGCTCGATCTGGACGAGGCCTGGCGCCAACAGCAATTCTTCCTGTGCTACCAGCCCATCTTCGCCGCCCAGACCGGCGCCCTGTCCGGGTTCGAGGCGCTGCTGCGCTGGCGCCATCCGAGCCGCGGGATTGTTTCGCCCGCCACCTTCATCCCGGCGGCCGAGGACACCGGCCTGATCGTTCCCATGGGAGCATGGGTGCTTGAACAGGCCTGCCTCGCGGCCGCGAAATGGCCGACCTCGCTCACCATCTCGGTCAATCTTTCGCCGATTCAGTTCCGCGCCGGCGAGGTGGAAGCGCAGGTCAACGCGGCGTTGCAGCGCGCCGGGCTGTCGCCGCAGCGGTTGGAACTCGAGCTCACCGAGACCACTCTGCTGCAGGAAGGCGCGGCGGTGCGCGAGATGCTGCAGAGCTTCCGCGCGCGCGGCATCCTGATCGCCATCGACGATTTCGGAACCGGCTATTCCTCCCTCGGCTATCTCCGCACGCTGCCGATCGATCGAATCAAAATTGACCGGACTTTCGTCAACGGCCTGGGACAGGATACCCATTCCCTACCCATTATCCGCGCCATGCAGGCCCTCGCCGATTCCATCTCCGTGTCCACGACCGTGGAAGGGGTGGAGCGGGCGGAGCAGCTGGAAATCCTGCGGGCAGAACGCTGTACCTATGTTCAGGGCTATTTTCTCGGCCGTCCCAGCAGCGAGGAGGATGCCTTGCGCATGGCGAAAGAGGCAAAGGTTTGACGCTCATATGCGCGGGGCCCTTTCGCCGTGCGCATGCCTTCCGTTATGGTTTGCCACATGGATCCGATCACCTCTACCGAGGCGCTCGCAGCGGCCTGCGAGCGTCTGGCCCGCCACGATTTCGTCACCGTCGATACTGAATTTCTGCGCGAGACGACGTTCTGGCCGAAATTATGCGTCATCCAGGCGGCTACGCCGGACGAGGCCATCATCATCGATGCCCTTGCAGAGGGCATCGATCTCTCGCCTTTCTTCGCCTTGATGGCGAACGAGCGGGTGATGAAGGTGTTCCACGCCGGTCGCCAGGATATCGAGATCGTCTGGCACCTCGCCGGCATCATTCCGCACCCGGTGTTTGACACCCAGGTGGCGGCCATGGTGCTCGGCTATGGGGACAGCATCTCCTACGACCAGCTGGTGCAGCGCGTATGCGGCCACGCCATCGACAAGTCCTCGCGCTTCACCGACTGGTCGCGCCGGCCGTTGAGCCAGGCGCAGTTGGTCTATGCCATCGCCGACGTCACCCATCTGCGCGATATCTACCTGAAACTGCTGGAAGATCTGCAGACGCGCGGGCGTGGCGAATGGGTCGGGGAGGAGATGAAGGTGCTCACATCCCCGGCCACCTACAGCCAGGAACCGGAGAATGCCTGGGAGCGGCTGAAATCGCGCGTGCGCAAGCCGCGCGAACTGGCCGTGCTGGTCGAACTCGCCGCGTGGCGCGAGCGCGAGGCGCAGGCCCGCGACCAGCCACGCGGGCGCATCATAAAGGACGACGTCATCGGCGAAATCGCCTTGCAGCAGCCGCAGACGCCGGAGAAGCTGGCCGAGCTGCGCTCTCTACCCAAGGGGTTCGAGCGCTCGCGCTATGGGGAAGCGGTGCTGGAGGCGGTGCGCAAGGGCCTTGCCCGCGATCCCAAGACCCTGCCGCGCATCGAGCGCGACAAGCCGCTGCCCAACGGCGCCTCTGCCACGGTGGAACTGCTGAAGGTGCTGCTGCGCATGACCGCGGAGCAGCACGCCGTCGCCGCCAAGGTGATCGCCACCACCGACGACCTGGAGCGCATTGCCGTGAACGATGAGGCGGAGGTCCCCGCCATGAGCGGTTGGCGCCGCGAATTGTTTGGCGAGCGTGCCCTGGCACTGAAGGCCGGCAAGCTCGCGCTGGCGGTGGAACGCGGGCGCGTTGTGGCCGTGGAACGCGCGCCGAGCGCAAGTTCGACCGTCTGAAGGCTGGTGGACGCATGCGCCCGCGCGGCTTGCGTCCATTTGGCTGCGAGGCCGGCTGATGGTCGGGCGGCTTGCGGATCGAGCTGAACCACGGCCCGGGTCGAAACGCCGCAATGCCTGCACTCAGCGGATTGGCTTCTCGCCCACCACGAGAAACTGCTTGCCGAACAGCGGCCAGACAAACGGCATCTTCAGATAGGCTGAAATGAGGAAACCTGCCGTCGGCAGGCTCGACTTCATGGTGTACGGCAGGAAGCGCGGAATATTGCGAACCACCTTGAAGCCGGTCTTCTTCAGTCCCTCTTCAAGCGAGAGGTGCGATAGCGGGAGATAATGGTCGTAATAGTCCCAATACTCGCGATAGGCATAGCGAATGTTCGGACCCATAATGATGAAGCGTCCGCCCGGCCGCAGAACGCGCAGAATCTCACCAAGCACGAGGTCGCAGCATTCCTTGTTGGGCAGATGTTCAAGAAAATTGGATGTAAAGGCAACGTCTAAGCTGTCGCTGGGAATCGGCGCGAGGTCAGTCGCCGGTGTCATGACGAAGCGCACATCCGAATTGAGGTGACTGGGCGCATCGGGGTTGATGTCGATTGCGGTCTTGCTCTTGGCCGAGACGTTGTTGATGAACTCCCCATAGCCGCAGGCCAGATCAAGAACATCCTTCTTATCGCCGATCAACGGATTGAAAAATTCCGCGCAGAGAATCCGCCACACTTCGGCGCGCTTGCTCAGACCCGTTTCCAAAAATCTCGCTCGATAAATTTCCTGCACGTCAACCATCAGTATGCATCCCACCCGTTCGAGCCTGAACTAGAACACCTCACCTCGGCGGGCGTTTCTTTATCAAATTATACGATTTATGAACGAGCAACATTCGAAAATCTCCGCAAAGTGGTGCCGGCAACGGAGCACCACCTGACGGGAGGGCATCGCTCAGATCGTCACCACCACGGGTTCGCGGCCGATCAGTTTGCTCAGTTGGCGCAGGCGGCTCTGCACGCGATCGTTGACGAGGTCCGCGAGATCCTGCGGCACGCTCAGCACCACGGTTTCCCCGCGCACCTCCAGCTCCGTGCGGGGCAGAATGCCGGGCATGGCGGCCGACAGAAGGTAGGCGACGCGCATGCATGCGCCGAGAATCCGCGCCCGGTCCAGCATGCCGGTGGAGACCAGCTCGAGGATGCGCGGGGCGGCTTCGTCCTCGGACAGGCCGATATGGCGGAAATAAACCGCCAGCGCGATATAGGCCCGGCCGGGATGGTCCACGCCCACGAATGCGGCATGGGCGATGATGTTCAGGCTCTGCTCGCTGCGATAATCGGGATGGGCGCGCCAGCCGATATCCGCGAGCAGGCAGGCGGCCTGCCGCAGGCGGCGCTCGTCGGCGCTCTCCTCCAAGGCGCGTGAGGATTCGAAGAAGGAATCCGTCCACAGCACCAGTTCCTCGCCATGCTGCGGCGAGCGCGAGCGCAGCTCGTTCAGCTCGCGCGCGGCTGCGAGCAGGGGGTCTTCCTTGCGTTGCTCGGCATCGAGCAGGGAATAGAGCAGGCCCTCGCGCACGCCGAGGGCGGAGATCGCCACTTCCGACGGGCGGCCCTCGCGCACCACATTCTCCAGCACCAGCGCGCCATAGGCGAGCAACGAGCGGCGAGCGTCAGAGATGGCGTCGATGTGGGACAGCGCCTCGGCGTCGGCGCGATGGACGATGCGGGTGAAATCCAGCGCTTCCTTCGCCGACATCACGTAGCCGTGCATGACGTGCAGCGGATAGCCCTTCTGGAACATGTGCAGCCGCGCGAGCGCGCGCCAGGTGCCGCCTACCGCATAGAAGGTCCGTCCGGCGAGGCCGGTGAGCACGGGCGCCTCACGCACCGCGTCGCGGATGATCTTTTCCGACTTGCGCAGCGACTTGCCGGAGCGGTCCTGCAGCGCCAGCACGCCGAGCGGCAAGGTGATACCGGCACCGACCTTGAGGCGCTTCACGTCCACCAGTTCCAGCGATCCGCCGCCGAGGTCGCCCACCACCCCGTCCGGCGAATGGACACCGGAGACGATGCCGAAGGCGGCGAGTTCCGCCTCGCGGCGGCCGGAGAGAATCTCCACCTGCGTGCGGCAGATCGATTCGCATTCGGCGATGAAGGTGGGGCCGTTCTCCGCATCGCGCGCGGCCGCCGTGGCGAGGGCATAGACCACGCCCACCCCCATGGCGTCGCACAGGGCGCGGAAGCGCCTCAGCGCCGAGAAGGCCCGGTCCACCGCGTCCTGCGCGAGGCGCCCGGTGGACAGCACTTCGCGGCCGAGACCGCAGAGCGCCTTCTCGTTGAAAATGGGCGTCGGCGCGCGGTTCAGCGCCTCATACACCACGAGCCGCACGGAGTTCGACCCGATGTCGATGACGGCAACAGGTGCCGTCACCGCCATGTGGTCGGACGTATGCGGCGCGGGCCCGCCGCCCTTAGCGGCGGACGTAGAGGCTGCGCGGCGAAGAATCTTTGAGAGACTTTCCACGTCCGGACAAGCTCGGATTGGTCATGAAATAACGATGAGCGTTGAACGATTCTTCGCCCGGCGCCGGGACTATGCGTTCGGAAGAGCCATCGGGCAACACCCGCCAGCTCTGTTCGTTGTCGATAAGATTGGCCACCATGATCTGATCCAGCACCTGCTCATGCACGGTGGGGTTCATGATCGGGCAGAGCGTCTCGACGCGGCGGTCGAGATTGCGGGTCATCAGGTCGGCCGAGGAGATGTAGACCAGCGCAGCCGGGTGGGGCAGCGCATGGCCGTTTCCGAAGCAATAGATGCGGCTGTGCTCCAGGAACCGGCCGACGATGGATTTCACCTGGATGTTCTCGGACAGGCCGGGAATGCCGGGGCGCAGGCAGCAGATGCCGCGGATCACGCAATCCACCCTTACGCCGGCCGCGCTGGCGGCATAAAGCGCGTCGATGATCTCGGGATCCACCAGCGAGTTGCACTTCAGCCAGATCGCCGCCGGGCGGCCGGCACGGGCGTGCTCGATCTCCTCGGCGATGTTCTGGAGAATGCGCGGCTTCAGCGTGGTGGGGGAAACCGCCATCACGTCCAACTCGCCCGGCGTCGCATAGCCGGTGATGAAATTGAAGATGCGCGCCACGTCCTGCGCGATCACCGGGTCGGCGGTGAAGAACGACAGGTCGGTGTAGATGCGCGCGGTAATGGGGTGATAATTGCCGGTGCCCACATGGCAATAGGTGGCGAGCGCACCGCCTTCGCGGCGCACCACCATGGACAATTTGCCGTGGGTCTTCAGGTCGATGAAGCCGAACACCACCTGCACGCCGGCACGCTCCAGGTCGCGCGCCCAGCGGATATTGGCTTCCTCGTCGAAGCGGGCCTTCAGTTCCACCAAAGCGGTCACGGACTTGCCGGCCTCGGCGGCTTCCGCCAGCGCCTTCACGATCGGGCTGTCGGAGGAGGTGCGGTAGAGGGTCTGCTTGATGGCGACGACGTTGGGGTCGCGGGCGGCCTGGCGAAGGAACTGAACCACCACGTCAAAGGATTCATAAGGGTGGTGAACCAGAATGTCCTTCTCGCGAATGGCCAGAAAGCAATCTCCGCCATGGTCGCGGATGCGCTCGGGAAATCGCGCATTGTAGGGCGGAAACTTCAGGTCCGGCCGATCCACCGAGACCAGCTGGGAGAATTCGTTCAGCGCCAGCACCCCGGTGACGACGAAGATCTCCTCGTCCTTCACGTTCAGCTCGCGGGCGACGAAATTGCGCAATTCGTCGGGCATGGCCGAGTCCGCTTCCATGCGGATCACCGAGCCGTAACGGCGCTGCTTCAGTGCGCTTTCGAACAGGCGCACCAGATCCTCGGCCTCTTCCTCGATGTCGAGGTCGCTGTCGCGGATCACGCGGAACACGCCCTGGCCCTTCACCGCATAGCCCGGGAACAGGCGGGCGATGAACAGGCCGATCATCTGCTCAAGGGTGATGAAGCGCTGGCCCTGCCGTTCGCTATCGGCGAGGCGGATGAAGCGCTCCACCTTCGCGGGGATGCGGATCAGCGCATTCATGCCGCGCCCGTCGCTCTGCCGCACCAACTGCAGGGCCAGGGAAAAGCCGAGGTTGGGAATGAAGGGGAAGGGATGGGCGGGGTCGATGGCGAGCGGGGTGAGCACCGGAAACACATGGTGCAGGAAATGGGCTTCCAGGCGCTCGATGTCGGCCGCGGTCACGTCCGCGCCGTCCACCAGCGTGACGCCGACGCCGGCCAGTTCCACACGCAGCTCGCGCCAGCGCGCCTGCTGATCGAAGATCAGATTGCCGGCGCCGTCCATGATGGTCGCAAGCTGCTCGGAAGGGGAGAGTCCGTCAGGGCTCAGAGTGGTGACGCCCTCGCGGATCTGCTCCTTGAGGCCGGCGACGCGCACCATGAAGAATTCGTCGAGATTGTTGGCCGAGATGGAGAGGAAGCGCAGCTGCTCCAGCAGCGGATGATTCTTGTTTGAGGCTTCTTCGAGCACGCGCCGGTTGAAATGCAACCAGGAGATTTCGCGGTTGATGAAGCGCTGCGGCGCGGCCGCTAGATCGAGAACGGTATCCACACTGGTCTCCGGAGCATAGTCCTCGACCAAGGCCAAGGCGACGGTGTCATTCGCGTTCATCGATAGACCCCCATTTTCCGGCGGAACATGGCCGTCTTGCATGACCACTCTATGACGGTTGACTTGACGTGTCCTGGCCGTCCTTCGGAACATCGCCCTCATCGTTAGACGGCTCGTCATCGAGGGCGCCCTGCCCCTCCCCGCACAGGTTCTTTTCTTCGCGCAGCACCTGCGCCGCGAGGGCCCGCGTCACCGGACGGCGCGCCGCCAGCGCGGTGCGGTCGATCGCCGCCACCAGCGCCTGCGCGCCCTCCACCGTGCGTTCCATGCGCAGGAGCAGATATTGCACCGTCGCATCGTCGACGGGGATTTGACGGTCACCGAACAGCTTGACCAGGACCGCACCGAGCAAGGCATCGTCCGCAGGCGCGATTTCGACGCTCGGCACCGCCCGCAGGCGCGAGACCAAGTCCGCGGTGGCGAGCGCAAAGCCCGAGGGCGGAGTGCGCGCGGTCATCAGCACGAACGCATTCTGCTCGCGGGCGAGGTTCAGCAGGTGAAACAGCGCCGCCTCGTCGAACGCTCCGGCCACCAGATCTTCCAGCAGCAGGGCACCGTGAGCCAGCGCCTGCGGCACCCCGGCGCGGGTAAGATCGCGCGCCGGGAGGGTCAGGGCATCGGCGGTGCGCGCGAAGATGGCGCCGAGATGGCTCTTGCCGGCGCCGGCCGGGCCGACCAGGCAGACGACGCGCGCGGGCCAGTCGGGAAAGGTGTCCACCAGCGCGAGCGCGGCGGCATTTCCCGGCGCGGCAAGAAAATCCTCCCGCAGCAGGGCCGGCTGGGTGGGCAGATCGAGCGGAAGCTGTCGGATCGTGGGGTCGCGCCCGGCCATGGGCTCACACCGTCTCGCGCGGCGGGGAATCGGCGTCTTCATCGCCGGTATAGAGCGGGCTGTGGAAATATTGGCTGAAGGCGAAGCGCACCAGAACGCCGGACGCCGCCGTCAGCGGCACCGCAAGCAGCAGGCCGACGAAGCCGAAGAGATAACCGAAGGCAAACAGGGCGAACATCAGCCAGACCGGATGCACGCCGATGCTGTCGCCGACCAGCTTGGGGGAGAGGATGTAGCCTTCCACCGTCTGTCCGACGAGGAAGATGCCGAGGATGATGCCGATCATGGTCCAGTCGGGGAAAAACTGCACGATCGCGACCCCCATGGCGAGGATCAGCCCGGTGAGCGAGCCCACATAGGGAATGAAGGTGATGAAGCCGGAGACGATGCCGATCAGCAGGCCGAAGTTCAGCCCGGCCATGGTCAGCGCCACGGCATAGAAAGTGCCGAGGATGAGGCACACCAGCGCCTGACCGCGCACGAAGCCGGCCACCGCCATGTCCATCTCGCGGCCAAGCCGGCGGATCAGCGGGCGCTGGTGAACCGGGATCCAGCTGTCCACCGTCATCAGCATGTGGTCCCAGTCGCACAGCACGTAGAACACCACCACCGGGGTCACCACCACCAGCGCGAACACCGAGAGCAGGGCCTGCCCGCCCGACCAGAGCGACGTGAGCAAGCCGAGCAGATAGCTCACCCCCTGGGACATCAGGTCCGACAGCGAGCGTTGAACGTCGGGAAGGCGATCGCCGAAGAACCGGTTCAGCCATTCCCGGTTTTCCTGAGTGACCAGATTCTGCAGGCGCGTCACATAGGACGGCAGATTGGTGATGAACTCGAACAATTGGCTGGAGAGCAGCGGCAGCACCACCAGCAGCAGCAGAACCACCACCAGGACAAGGATGCTCACGAGCGCCAGGCTCGCCGGCGTCCGGCCGAGGCCGACGCGCGCCACCCGCTCGACCACGGGGTTGAGGAAATAGGCCAGCGCCATGCCCGCGACGAACGGAAGCAAAATGCCACGCAGCAGCCAAAGCCCGACGATCACAGCGACGAGCGCGCCGATCCAGAAGCGAAGCTGAAGCTGAATGGCCATAGCTCCTCCCGGATCCGCTCCGGTGCGCCGCCCCGGGGCGGTCAGCGCGCCATATGGCGCATCCATTCCGCGAGATACGCAGCCGCCGAAAGCGCCGTCAAGAGCCCCACCGCCACCAGCCCGACCTGGAACGCGCTGCCGACGTCGATGGCCAGCCCGGCGCTTGCCAGCACAAGCGCGGCAAAGGCGATCTGCACCGCGGTATTGACCTTCGAGACCACCAGCGGACGGATCGTCACCGGCTTGTCCATCAGCACCGACAGCAGGATCGCGCCGATGATCATGACGTCGCGCGTCACCACGGCGATCGCGACCCAGCGCGGGATCAGCTCCGCGACAGCGAGCGAGACGTAGATCGAGATCAGCAGCGCCTTGTCGGCCAGCGGGTCGAGATAGGCGCCAAGCTCGGTCTGCATGCCGAACCGCTTGGCCAGGAACCCGTCCAGGGCATCCGAGGCGCCGGCGAGGACGAACAGCCAGAACGCCAGCTTCACCTCGCCCGAGGCAATCGCCCACACCAGCACCGGCACCAGGAGAATACGGCACAACGTGATGAGGTTCGGCAGGCTCATGGCGCCACCAGCCTTCCTGTCCCGTGCCTCTTCTCCAGGTGCCGCATCAGGTGCCGCTTACCCGCGCTTGATGGAGAGCGCGCTGAAGCTCTGGTCGCCGGCCAGGGCCTGGAGGCGCGTGATGGTGACGTTGCGCGGCACGATGCAGCAGAAGAAGATCTGCTCGGCGATGTCCTCGGGGGTCAGGTGGCGGGTGTTCTCATAAAGCTTGCCGGCGCGGGTCTCGTCGCCCTTGAAGCGGACCAGGGAGAATTCAGTCTCGGTCAGGCCAGGCTCCACATTGGTGACGCGCACCCCGGTTCCCACCAGATCCGCCCAGCAATTCAGCGCGAACTGCTTCACGAACGCCTTGGTGGCACCATAGGTGTTGCCGCCCGGATAGGGATAGTCGCCGGCGACCGAGCCGGTGAACACCACATGCCCCTCCCCGCGCGCCACCATCCCCGGCAGCCCTGCGCGCACGGTGTAGAGCACGCCGTTGATGTTGGTCGCCACCATCTCGTCCCAGTCCGCCATGTGTGCCGTCTGCGCGGGCTCCAGCCCCATGGCGAGCCCGGCATTGGCGCACACGACATTATAGCTGGCGAACGGTTCCGGCAGGGAGGCGAAGGCGGCCTGAGTGGCCTCCCAGTCGCGCACATCCAGCTCCAGGGTGTGGATGGCGTCGCCGAATTCGGCCGCGAGCGCGGCGAGGCGGTCGGCGCGGCGGCCGGTGACGATGACCTTGCTGCCGGCCGCGAGGAACCGGCGGGCGGTGGCGGCACCGATGCCCGACGTCCCGCCGGTGATGAGGACGGTCAACGTCTTGGGGTCGAGCATCTGGTACATGGATCACTCCGGCGCGATTTGGCTGACCATAGAGAAAGAACGCGCCGCGTTTAATCAAGCGTTGGGGTGGCATGGAGGTACGCGCCAGCCATGCATCCGGCGACGGCATGTTGTCGCGGCGCCCCTTGGGTCATCCTCTCGCCATGTTCTCGATAAATTGTTCCGGCTTACGGTCTCCGCCTCCGGGGGAGCCAGATGCGGCCACTTTTTGAGCCGGCGTTAACGCTTTTTGCGCAAGCTGGGCGATGGCGGTGAGAAACGGGTGTCGCTAAGTTGCGGTAAGGTCCGGAGAGAGATTTGATGAAGTTTATGTCCGCTTCTGCGGTCTTCGCCTCAGCGCTGCTCCTTGGGGGATGCAGCACCGAGTTGGATGGTTTCGGAACCAAGACCAGCGCCGTGGACTCCAACCGCGTGCTCTCCGCGCCCACGGCTTCCGTCGAAAGCGCGCCGATGCCCGCACCGTCGACCACCGGCTCGACCGCCGCTGCGGCACGCCCTTCCGGCGCGAATGCGACCACGGCGGCCGCCGCCGTCACCCCGAGCGCCGCCGCGACCGCCAGTTCCGTCCCACTCACCCCCCCGCCGGTCAATCCCGGCGGCACGGCCTATGCGGCTAGCAACGAGCAGGAACAGCTTGCCGGCGCCTGGACTTTCGCCTGGGACGACGGGCAGCACACCTGCCCGGTGACCCTGTCCACCGTGCGCGGCGCGAGCGGCCTTGCCGCGCAGGCGGACATTTCGTGCCCGAGCGAAATCTTCATGACCAAGGGCTGGGACGTGATGGGCGCGGATATCGTGCTGCAGAACCACGTGGGCAAGATCACCGCCCGCCTGCAGCCCTCCGGGGCGAACCGCTATGTGGGCGTGATCTCCGACAACAACCAGGCCATCGCCCTCACCCGCTGAGAATCGCGCTTTTCGCGATCGCCTGGGCGCGGGCGAGGCCCAGCGCAACCACCCGGCGTTCTCCCTGCAATCAGGACCGGACGAGCGGCGCGCCTCAGCGCGTTGAGGCGCTTTGCATCGCCGTCTGCGGAGCGACCGCATCGGCGCGGCGCTGCAGACCCAGGGGCGCGCCCAACAGCAGCGCCAGGATAACCCCATAAGCCATGGCGAACAGCGCCCAGTCCCGCCAGGAAGGGGCGCCGCGCGAAGCGGAGGGGGGACGGGACGCGGAAATCGTCATTCCATATAATCCATCTGCGTTGTTGATTAACAATCTCGCAGATCTGGATACATGTCAATATAACATATAATTTATGTATATATGGGCGCCGGCTATTTTCCGACGAAGATTGCGGGCCGCTTCTCCACGAACGCCGCCGCGCCTTCGGCAAAATCCCGCGTGCTGGCGCAGGCGATGAACGCCGCACGTTCCGCGTCGAGCTGCGCGGCAAGGGTGTTGTCGAACGCACCGCGCATCAGCGCCTTGATCCGCCCGAGGGCCAAGGTCGGCCCCGCCGCCAGCCGCGCCGCCAGCGCATCGGTCTGCGACTCCAATTCGGCCAGCGGCACGACCTTGTTGATCAGGCCGATTCGCAGCGCCTCCGGGGCATCGATCACATCGGAGAGCAGCGCCAGTTCCAGCGCCTTGCGCAGCCCCACCACGCGCGGCAGGCTCCAGCTCGCGGAGCCGTCGGTGCTGGTGCCGATGCGGCTGTAGGCCATGGTGAACCGGGTATCGTCGGCGGCGATCACCAGATCAGCCGCCATGGCAACGCTGAGGCCACCACCCGCCACCGCCCCCTTCACCGAGGCGATGACCGGCGGAGCGAGCCCGTTGAGCAGCGTGATCGCCTCATGGAACGGTACGATCAGATCCGACACCACGTCGGGCGCCGTCACGCCAGCCGCATGGAAGCGCCCGACATCGCCGCCCGCCAAAAACGCCCGCCCCTCGCCGGAGAGCACCACCGCGCGCACCGTATCATCGGCCGCGATCGTCCGGGCGGCATCGCGGAAGGCGACGATCATCTCCTCGTTCAGGGCGTTCAGCACCTGCGGCCGGTTGAAGCGCAGGCGCGCGATGCCGTCGGTTACGCTCAGAAGGATGGATTGGCTTTCGGACATTTCAGCTCTCCCGCATCCGCCGCTTCGGATGCGGCTTGAAACGAAGGCTGCACCGAGGCCCGGTCGAGGTCAACGCATAGGTCAAGCCCTTGCCCCATTGGAAAGGGTGACACACACTGCGGCCTGAAAAGACCGCGAATGCGGAAAGGCCCACCCGGAAGGAACCTCCATGCCCCTGCCCGCCGCCCTCGAAGGCCGCCTCAAGGCGCCGATCATAGCCGCGCCCATGTTCCTCGTCTCCAACCCCGATCTGGTGGTGGAAACCTGCCGGTCAGGCCTGCTCGGCACTTTTCCGGCGCTGAACCAGCGCTCCACACAGGCCTATGGCGATTGGGTGGACGAGATTGCGGCCCGGCTCGCCGACGCGGAGGAGGCAGCCCCGTTCGGCGTCAATCTGATTGTCCACCGCACCAACACCCGCCTCCAGGACGATGTTGCGATGACCGTGCGCAAGAAGGTGCCGCTGGTCATCACCTCGCTTGGGGCGGTGCCGGAAGTGGTGGCGGCGGTGCATTCCTATGGCGGCCTGGTCTTCCACGACGTCATCAGCCGCCGCCATGCGGAAAAGGCGGCCGAAGCGGGGGTGGACGGCATCATCGCGGTCTGCGCCGGGGCCGGCGGACACGCCGGCGCCCTCAGCCCGTTCGCCCTGATCCCCGAGATCCGGGCGGTGTTCGACGGCACCATCATCCTGTCGGGTGCCATGTCCACCGGTGCCCATGTGGCGGCGGCCCGCATCATGGGCGCGGACCTTGCCTATCTCGGCACCCGTTTCATCGCCACCCGCGAGAGCGCGGCGGCTGAAGGCTATAAGGAGATGATCGCGCAGACGAGCGCGGCGGACGTGGTCTATACCTCCGCCATTTCCGGCATCAATGCCAATTTCCTGCGCCCGAGCATCGCCGCCGCCGGGCTCGACCCGGACAATCTGCCGACCGGCCAGAAGCTGGATCTGGAACACGAGGCCCGCGCCTGGAAGAACATCTGGTCCGCCGGCCAGGGCGTCGGCTCGGTGCTGGATGCGCCGCCGGCGGCGGAACTGTGCCGCCGACTGATCAGCGAATATCAAGCCGCGCGGGACAGCGCCGCCCGGCTGCTCTGAAGGCTTCGGCGGCGCGGTCACCGACCGACGCCGCCAAACACGTTTCCCTCTCAGGCCCGCCTCAGCGGAACAGAGCCCGCAGTCCCGAGGGCTGGCAGCGTAGGAACTGGTTGGCGGCCCACACTTGGCCGCCAAGGGCGGCCGCGGCATGCCAGGGCCAGCGCGGATCATAGAGAATGCCGCGCGCGAGGCCGATCATGTCCGCCTGCCCCGAGGCGACGATGTCTTCCGCCTGCTGCGGTTCGGTGATCAGCCCCACCGCGATGGTCTGAAGCCCGGTCGCCTTGCGCACTGCATCGGCGAAGTCCACCTGGTAGCCCGGCTTGACCGGGATCGACTGTTTCGGCGAAAGGCCGCCCGAGGACACGTGGATCAGCGCGCAGCCGCGCGCCTTCAGTTCCTTCGCGAAGGCGATGGTGCCTGCGAGATCCCAGCCACCCTCGACCCAGTCGGTGGCCGAGACGCGCACGCTGATGGGCTTTTCCTTCGGCCAGACCGCCCGCACCGCCTCGAACACCTCCAGCGGGAAGCGCATGCGGTTTTCCAGGCTCCCGCCGTAGGAATCGGTCCGCTGATTGGACAGCGGCGAGAGGAATTGGTGCAGCAGATAGCCGTGGGCACCGTGCAGTTCGATCAGGTCGAAGCCGATCCGATCGGCACGCTGCGCGGCCGCGACGAACGCCGCCTTCACCCGCGCGAGGCCGGCGGCGTCGAGCGCGATCGGCGCGCCATCGGCGGGGTTGAAGGGCACGGCGGAGGGGCCATGGGGCACCCAGCCGCCAGCCGCGGGAAGCACGGCGCCGCCGCCGGCCCACGGCACATGGACCGAAGCCTTGCGGCCGGCATGGCCGAGCTGAATGCCGAGCGGCATGGGCGAGCGCGCCCGCACGCGGGTGACCACGTCGGCGAGCGCCGCTTCGGTCTCGTCCGACCACAGGCCGAGATCGTCCGGAGAGATGCGGCCGTCCGGTTCTACGGCGGTGGCTTCGAGGATCAGCAGGCCCGCGCCGGAGAGGGCGAGGTTGCCGAGATGAATCAGATGCCAGTCGGAGGCCGCGCCGTCCTTGGCCGAATATTGGCACATGGGGGCGATGACGATGCGATTCTCAAGCGTCAGGCTGCCGAGGGTTATGGGCGTGAAAAGCTGGCTCATGGGACGTTCCAGGTGGAAAGGGGCCGCGCCGGCGGCACGGCGCCGGGGATCAGGGAATGAGCAGGATCGCGCCCTGAGTGGCGCGAGCCTCGGCGGCCTCATGGGCCTTCACCACGTCGGCGAGCGGAAAGCGGGCGCCGATCGCCGCTTTCACCTTGCCGGTGGCGATGGCGTCGAACAGATCGGCCGCATTGGCGCGCAAAGCGCCCGAGTCCGCATTGTGGGGGAAGATCGAGGGGCGGGTCAGAAAGAGGTTGCCCTTCTTGCCCAGCAATTCCGGCTCGATGGCCGGCGCCTTGCCCGAGGCGGCGCCATAGGACACCACAAGGCCGAACGGCGCGGCGAGGTCCATCGACTTCAGCAGCGTGTCCTTGCCGACCGAATCATAGACCACCCGCGCCTTGCGGCCGCCGGTCGCCTCCAGCACCTTCTCCACCCAGTCGGGCTTGGAATAATCCACCGCCACGTCGCAGCCGGCGGCCAGCGCGATCGCGACCTTCTCCGGCGAACCGGCTGTGCCGACCACGAACGCGCCGAGCGCCTTGGTCCAGCTTGCGAGGATCTGCCCGACACCGCCCGCCGCGGCATGGATCAACACCATGTCGCCGGGCTGCACCGCATAGGTCTTCTTGACCAGATATTGCGCGGTGAGCCCCTTGAAGATCAGCGCCGCCGCCTCCTCATCGCTGATCCCGGCGGGGATCTTCACCAGCCGCTCGGCGGCCACATTGCGCAGGTCCGCATAGGCGCCCAGGCTATCGGAAGCGCTGGAGCCGGCATTCATATAGGCCACATGATCGCCGACCTTCAGGTCGCGCACGTCGCTGCCAACCGCCGCCACCACGCCCGCCGCCTCATGGCCGAGGCCGGACGGAAGCGGCATCTGATAGACACCGGAGCGCTGATAGACGTCGATATAATTGAAGCCGATGGCACTCTGGCGCACCTGGACTTGGGTCGGCCCCGGCGGCGGCAGATCGCGGGTCTGCACCGTCATTACGCTCGCCGGCCCGAAAGCCTCGATCCTGACCTCGCGCGCTTGCGCCATTTTCCGCACCCTTTGTCTCCGCGCCCCTTATGAGGTACGCTTCGCGCCGTACCTTAGCCAAGTTCAGGTACGATGCAAGTCGTACCTTGGTTTCGGGAGCCGCACCCGACGACCCGACGAAGGAGACACTGTGCCGGACGCAGAAGGCCACCCCACCCCCGAGGAAATGGACCTGGGCAAAATCTTTTCAGCCCTGGCGGACCCCCTGCGGCGGCAAGTGGTGGTGGCGCTGGCGCGCGAGCCCGAGGAAGCGCCGAAGGCCTGCACCACGTTTCGCCTGCCGGTCGCCAAGGCCACCCGCACCCATCATTTTCGCGTGCTGCGGGAAGCGGGACTGATCTTCCAGGTGGATCGCGGCAACGGCCGCTTCAGCACGTTGCGCCGCGCCGAACTGGACCAGCGCTTTCCCGGATTGCTTGACCTCGTCCTGCGCGAAGCCGCACGCGAGACGCCGGAAACCGACGCCGCCTGAGGCATCGGCACTGCCGTGCCGGTCCAAGTGTTTGCTGACCTAAAACACCTTCGGGCGCGCCGGGATGACTGCCGCGCTCCAGCCGCGGCTTTGCCCGATAAGCACCGCGCCAAGGCCGTGCGCACACCATTTTAAATGTCTACAAAGTAAATCAACAATTCTCACATGCAGGCGATGTGAGAATTGTTGATTGCTTTGGGAGTTCGGATATTTTACAACAAGATTGAGCGTTAAAGTAATTTAACGTAAAAATTTGTAATTTATGGGGTTGTCGCGGCGCGACGACCCGCGACAACCGGACAGGACCATGACCTCCCCGCTGCAGCAGAAGCTGAAGATACTCGGACCCACGGTCATCACTGCCAACCGCCTGTCGGATGGGGTTTCCGTGTGGCTGACGCCGACGCACGAATGGTCGCAGGCCATCGCCGACGCGGCGGTGGCCACCACCTCCGAGCAGGCGCTGGTGCTTCTCACGGCAGCCAATGGCGATGAAAACCGCGCGGTCGGCGCCTATGCCGCCTCGGCCACCCTCGGCCCGGACGGGACGGCGGCGCCGGCGAACCTGCGCGAGCGCATCCGCGTCTACGGCCCCACCATCCCCCTGGACAGCGCCGCCTGAGCGCTCGGCACCGGATCGCACCAATGTATGTCTATGACGAGTTCGACCGCACTTTCCTCCAGGAACGGGTCCGCGAGTTCCGCGACCAGGTCGAGCGCCGCCTCAGCGGCGAATTGAACGAGGAAGAGTTCAAGCCGCTGCGGCTGATGAACGGCGTCTATCTGCAATTGCACGCTTATATGCTGCGGATCGCCATTCCCTACGGCACGCTCAGCGCCCCGCAGATGCGCGCGCTCGCCCACGTGGCGCGCCGCTATGACCGGGGCTACGGGCACTTCACCACCCGGCAGAACATCCAGTTCAACTGGATCAAGCTCGATGAACTGCCAGACGCCATGGACGATCTCGCCAAGGCCGGCATGCACGGGCTTCAGACCTCCGGCAATTGCATCCGCAACACCACCACCGACCAATGGGCCGGCGCCACCCCGGAGGAGATCGAGGACCCGCGCCTCTATGCGGAAATCATCCGCCAATGGTCGACGCTGCACCCCGAGTTCACCTATCTGCCGCGCAAGTTCAAGATCGCCATCACGGCGGCCAAGCACGATCGCGCCGCCATCCGCGTGCACGACATCGGCCTGCGCCTGCATAAGAAGGATGGCGAAACCGGCTTCGAGGTGATCGTCGGCGGCGGGCTCGGCCGCACGCCCTTCATCGGCAAAACCATCCGCGACTTTCTGCCCAAGCGCGATCTGCTCTCCTATCTGGAGGCGATCCTGCGCACCTATAATTCCGGCGGACGGCGCGACAACATCTACAAGGCGCGCATCAAGATCCAGGTGCACGAGGTCGGCACCGAGGAATTCACCCGCCGGGTGGAAGAAGAATGGGCGCAGATCAAGGACGGCGCCCTGGCGCTGGACGATGCCGCCCTCGACACCATCCGCGCCCACTTCCAGACCCCCGATTTCGAGACTTTGGGCGAACGGCCTCTGGAGCTGACCGAGGCCCTCTCCAAGGACCGCGAATTCGCCCGCTGGCATGCCAATTCGGTGAACCCGCACAAGGTGCCGGGCCACGCCATCGTCACCATCTCGCTGAAGCCCGTGGGCAAGCCGCCGGGCGATGCCACCGCCGAGCAGATGGACGCCATCGCCGATCTCTCCGAACGCTACGGCTATGGCGAAATCCGCGTCGCCCACGAGCAGAACCTGACCTTGCCCCATGTGCGCCAGAAGGATCTCTACGCGGTGTGGCAGCAGCTTTCCGCCCATGGGCTCGCAACCCCGAATGTCGGCCTGGTGACCGACATCATCGCCTGCCCGGGCCTTGATTATTGCTCGCTCGCCAACACCCGCTCGATCCCGCTCGCCCAGCGCATCACCGAGCGCTTCGCCGACAATGACCGCATCGCCGACGTGGGGCGCATGCACATCAACATCTCCGGCTGCATCAATGCCTGCGGCCACCATCATGTGGGCCACATCGGCATTCTCGGGGTCGAGAAGAAGGATCAGGAATTCTACCAGATCACCTTGGGCGGCAAGGCCAACCACAAGGCGCGGCTGGGCGAGTTGCTCGGCCCTGCGGTCTCCGAGACCGAGGTGGTCGATGTGGTGGAGCGCATCGTCGATACCTATCTGCATTTGCGGCACGACAAGTCGGAGAGCTTCATCTCCGTGGTGCAGCGCCTGGGCATCGAACCCTTCAAGGAGCGCGCCTATGCCGCTGGTTAAGAATGGCGCCGCCGTTGCCGATCCGTTCGTGCGCATCGAGGATGATGCAGCCCTGCCGTCCGGGCCGGTGCTGATCCCGCTCGCCCGCTTCCTCGCCGAGCGCGAGGCGCTCGCCGGCCGCAACATGCCGGTGGGCGTGCTGGTGCCGAACGATGCCGACGTGCGCACGCTGGAACCGCACCTGCACCAGATCGCGCTGATCGTGCTGACTTTTCCGAAGTTCCGCGACGGGCGCGCCTATACCCAGGCGCGGCTGCTGCGCGAGCGGCTCGGCTTCACCGGCGAGTTGCGCGCCGCCGGCAATGTGCTGCGCGATCAGTTGCTGCTGATGGTGCGCTGCGGCTTCAACGCGTTCGAGATCTCCAAGGCGTCCGATGCCGATGCCCTGGAGGCTGCCCTTAAGACCTATTCCGTATTCTACCAGCCCACAGCCGATGGACGTCCCACCGCCCTGCGGGAGCGCCTTGCCGCCGCGCGGCCGCGCTGAGGACCTTGCCATGAATGCCCTGTCTGCCCCGTCTGCCCTGCCGGATGCCGAAACCCTCGCCCAACACCGCGCCGCCGTGCTCGACGCGCGGCTGCAGGATGCCGACCCGCTGACCATCATCGCCGCGGCCCACGAGACCTTGGCGGGCCGGGTGGCGACGGTCTCCTCCTTCGGGACGGAATCGGTCGTGCTGCTGCATATGGTGGCGCAGGTGGACCGGCACATGCCGGTGCTGTTTCTCGACACCGGCCATTTGTTTGCGGAAACCCTGGCCTATCGCGATCAACTGATCGACCGGTTCGGCCTCACCCAGGTCCTGACCTCCCATCCCGACGCGGCGGCGCACGCGGCGCGGGACCGGGATGATGACCTGTGGGCCTCCGACACCGACGCCTGCTGCGCCCTGCGCAAGGTGGAGCCGCTGGCGCGGGCGCTCGCGCCCTTCGAGGGCTGGCTCAACGGCCGCAAGCGCTATCAGGCGGTCACCCGGCTGCGCATTCCCGTGGTGGAGGCGGACGGGCGGCACATCAAGTTCAACCCGCTCGCCGCCATGGGGCCAGCCGAAATTGCCGGCTGGATAAATGCCCACGGGCTGCCCGAGCACCCGCTGAAGAAATTCGGATTTGCGTCCATCGGCTGCATGCCCTGCACCAGCCGCGTGGCGCCGGGGGAGGACGCGCGGGCTGGCCGCTGGCGCGGCGCCGCCAAGACGGAATGCGGGATTCACCTGAAAAGAACCGCCTGAACGTGTAATATAAATTCTATCGATTTTGTTGAGTTAAAATATTGACCGGCCGGGAAAGCGGTGACATCGTTCGTAAATCCGAACGATCCATCGCCCGGCCGCGCCGACTTCCGGCACGGCAGGGGTGCGCCAGCCGGAGGTCCAATGTCCGCTCGCTTCCCGTTTTCCCGCCTCGCGGCCGCCGCTACCCTGTCGCTCTCCCTCGCGGCCGCCCCTGCGCTCGCCGCCGAGGTGACGTTGCTCAACGTCTCCTATGATCCGACCCGCGAATTCTATGGCGCGTTCAACAAGGCATTCGCGGCGCAGCTGGCCAAGGACGCCCCCGGCGCCACGCTGACCGTGCGCCAATCCCATGGCGGGTCCGGCAAGCAGGCGCGCTCGGTGATCGACGGGCTGGAAGCCGACGTGGTGACGCTCGCCCTCGCCTATGACATCGACGCCATCGCCGCGCGCGGCCTGCTGGCGGCCGATTGGCAGAAGCGCCTGCCGGACAATTCCGCCCCTTATACCTCGACCATCGTTTTCCTGGTGCGCAAGGGCAATCCCAAGGGCATCAAGGATTGGAACGACCTCATCAAGCCCGGCATCAAGGTCGTCACCCCGAACCCCAAAACCTCGGGCGGCGCGCGCTGGAATTATCTTGCCGCCTGGGGCTATGCCCTCAAGCAGAATGGCGGGAATGAAGCCAAGGCGAAGGAATTCGTCGCCGCCTTGTTCAAGAATGCCCCGGTGCTCGACACCGGCGCGCGCGGCTCCACCGTCACCTTCGTCGAGCGCGGCATCGGCGATGTGCTGATCGCCTGGGAGAACGAGGCCTATCTCTCCATCAACGAGCTGGGCCCGGACAAGTTCGACATCGTCACGCCCTCGCTCTCGATCCTCGCCGAGCCGCCGGTTGCGGTGGTCGACAAGGTGGTCGACAAGCACGGCACCCGCGCGGTCGCGGAAGCTTATCTGAAATATCTCTACACGCCGGAAGGCCAGGAGATCGCCGCCAAAAACTATTATCGCCCGCGCGATCCCACCGTGGCGGCGAAATACAAGGACAAGTTCGCGCCGGTGGAGCTGTTCACCATCGATCAGGTGTTCGGCGGCTGGACCAAGGCGCAGAAGACGCATTTCTCCGATGGCGGCGTCTTCGATCAGATCTATGCCAATTGAGGGATGCCCAGTGGGCATCCTCCTCCCGTCCCGCCGGACGGCGCACCCCGCCGGGGTACGCTGATCTGAAGCGCGGCCCCCTGCCCCAGCCTCCCCCGCAGGCGGGAGAGGGGGCCTTCGCACCTGTGCTAAACTCCGCCTCGGCCCCATGGCCGCTTCGCCCCGTTCCGAGCCCGGCGCACCGCGCCTTTCCTCGCAAGGACCAAGATGGTCGTCGCCACAGCATCGCGGTTCACGTTTCGCAAGCCGAGCGTCATTCCCGGCTTCGGCCTCACCTTCGGGCTGACGCTGACCTGGCTGTGCCTGATCGTCCTGCTGCCGCTCTCGGCCTTGTTCCTGAAGACCAGCGAACTGAGCTTCGACCGGCTGATGGTCATCATGAGCAACGCGCGCACCCTGCACGCTTTGCAAGTGTCGTTCGGCCTCTCGCTCGCCGCCGCCGCCATCAATCTCGTGTTCGGCGGGCTCGTGGTGTGGGTGCTGGTGCGCTACGACTTTCCCTTCAAGCGGGTGGTGGATGCGGTCATCGACATTCCCTTCGCCCTGCCCACGGCGGTCGCCGGCATCGCCCTGACCACGCTCTATGCCGAGAACGGCTGGATCGGCAGCCTGCTGGCGCCGCTCGGCATCCAGGTGTCATTCACGCCGCTCGGCATCCTGGTGGCTTTGGTCTTCATCGGCCTGCCGTTCGTCGTGCGCACCGTTCAGCCGGTGCTCGCCGATCTCGACGCCGAACTGGAGGATGCCGCCGCCAGCCTCGGCGCCACCCGGGGCCAGACAATCTGGCGCGTGGTGCTGCCCACCATATGGCCGGCGCTTCTCACCGGCTTTGCCATGGCGTTCGCCCGCGCGGTGGGCGAATACGGCTCGGTCATCTTCATCGCCGGCAATCTGCCCGGCGTCTCGGAGATCGCGCCGCTGCTGATCGTGATCCGGCTGGAGGAATTTCGCTATGCCGATGCCACCGCCATCGCCAGCGTGATGCTACTCGCGTCCTTCGTGCTCCTGTTCATCATCAACCGCCTGCAGCATTGGGCGCAATCGCGCGGCGGCAGGGAGCGATGAGCGCCATGGAAACGACCGGGCTTGCGGAGCCGCGCGCATCCGACGGCCCGCCGACCCCGGCGAAGCAGGCGCGCGCCGAGTTCGGCCATCGCCCCGCCCGCACCGAGCCGGCGGCGGTGCGCATTGCCCTCACCCTGATCGCCCTCGCCTTTCTCGGCCTGTTCATCGGCCTGCCGCTGCTGCTGGTGTTCGTGGAGGCCTTCAAGCGGGGTTTCGCGGCCTATGTGGCGGCGCTCAGTGATCCCGATGCGCTCGCCGCGATCCGCCTGACCTTGCTGGTGGCGGCCATCTCCGTGACGGCCAACGTGATCTTCGGGCTTGTGGCCTCCTGGGCCATCGCCAAGTTCGACTTCATGGGCAAGAGCCTGCTCATCACCCTCATCGACCTGCCGTTCTCGGTCTCCCCCGTGGTGGCAGGCCTGATCTATGTGCTGCTGTTCGGCAGCCAGGGGCTGTTGGCCGCCCCGCTCCAGGCGTGGGACATCAAGATCATCTTTGCCCTGCCCGGCATCGTGCTCGCCACCATCTTCGTCACCTTCCCGTTCGTGGCGCGCGAATTGATCCCGCTGATGCAGGAGCAAGGCACGGCGGAGGAAGAGGCGGCGATCTCGCTCGGCGCCTCCGGCCTTTCCACCTTCTTCCGCGTGACGCTGCCCAATGTGAAATGGGCGCTGCTCTATGGCGTGCTGCTCTGCAACGCGCGCGCCATGGGCGAATTCGGCGCGGTCTCGGTGGTGTCGGGGCATGTGCGCGGGCTCACCAACACCATGCCGCTCCATATCGAGATCTTGTACAACGAGTATCAGTTCGGCGCCTCGTTCGCGGTCGCCTCCCTGCTCGCTCTGCTCGCGCTCGTCACCTTGATCGCCAAGACCGTGCTGGAAAGCCGGCTCGCGGAGGAGGACCCCCGATGAGCATCGATGTCGTCGCCATCACCAAGACCTACAAGGCCTTCGCCGCGCTGGACGCCGTGAGCCTGCACATTCCCACCGGCGAGTTGGTGGCGCTGCTCGGCCCCTCAGGTTCGGGCAAGACCACGCTGCTGCGCATCATCGCCGGGCTGGAATGGCCCGACAGCGGCGAGATCCGCTTCGATGGCGAGGATGCGCTGAACCGCTCGGTGCGCGAGCGCAATGTGGGCTTCGTGTTCCAGCATTACGCCCTGTTCCGCCATATGAGCGTGTTCGAGAACGTCGCCTTCGGCCTGCGGGTGCGCAAAGGCGCGGACAAGCTTCCCGACGCCGCCATCCGCGCCAAGGTTCACGAATTGCTCGGCCTGGTGCAGATCGACTGGCTCGCGGAGCGCTATCCCGCCCAGCTTTCCGGCGGCCAGCGCCAGCGTGTGGCGCTCGCTCGCGCGCTCGCCATCTCGCCCCGCATCCTGTTGCTGGACGAGCCGTTCGGCGCCCTGGACGCCAAGGTCCGTAAGGAATTGCGCCGCTGGCTGCGGCATCTGCACGAGGAACTTCCCGTCACCTCCGTGCTCGTGACCCACGACCAGGAGGAGGCGCTGGAACTCGCCGACCGGGTGGTGGTGATGGGCAAGGGCAAGATCGAGCAGATTGGTACGCCGGGCGAAGTCTACGAGGCCCCCGCCAGCGCCTTCGTGCATGATTTCATCGGCGAGAGCCTGTCCCTGCCGGCGGAGGTGCGCGGCGGGCGGCTGTTCCTCGGCGACCGGGCCATCGCGCTGGACTCGCAAGGGGCCGGAGAAGGTCCGGCGCGGCTGCTTGCCCGCCCGCATGAAGTGGACCTCGCCGATCCCGCCGCGGCGCCCTTCTTCGGCAAGGTCCTGGCGGTGCGCACCTTCGGGCCGATCCGCCGGGCCGACATCGAAATCGTCATCCCCACCGGAAAAATGGTGGTGGAAGCCGCCGTGCCGTTCGGCGAGGGCCTTGAGATCGGCGCGCAGGTCGGCCTCGTGCCGCGCCGCTACCGGGTGTTCGGCGCCCAGGCGTGAGGGGGAGGGACGCGAGACGTCCGCTCCCGGCCTGCCCATTCCGGTCTGAAACACCCGTGCCCCCGGCCGCTTTGCATCCCGGCCGCTTTGCAGGGACCGACCCTGCGCTCCGACGGGAGCGGCCAAAAGAAAAGGGCCCCGCGCGGGGCCCTTCGATCTTCCTCGGGGGGCGGGGATGCGGCGCTTAGTGCGCCACGTCTTTCCACACCTTCTTCTTGGTGAAATACAGCAGGCCGGACAGGACGACCAGGAAGATGATGACCTGGAAGCCCATGCGCTTGCGTGCATCGAGATGGGGTTCGGCCATCCACATCATGAAGGCCGAGACGTCGCGGGAGTAATTGTCCAGCGTCGCGGGCGTGCCGTCGGTATATTCCACCTGCCCGTCGCTGATCGGCTTGGGCATGGCGATCTGGTGACCGGGGAAATACTTGTTGTAGTGCAGGCCCGGCTGGACCTTCGTGCCTTCCGGCGGATCCACATAGCCGGTCAGCAGCGCATGGATATAGTCCACGCCGCCTTCCTGATACTGGGTGAAGGCGTCGAGGATGAAGCCGGGGAAGCCGACATGGCTGGCGCGCGCCTTGGCGAGCACCGAGAAGTCCGGCGGCAGCGCGCCGCCGTTCGCCACGCGGGCGGCGGCGTCGTTGGGGAACGGCGCCGGCCAATGGTCCGACAGGCGGCCGGGACGCTGGAACATCTCGCCCTGGTCGTTCGGCCCGTCGGTGATCTGGTATTCGCTCGCCACCGCCTTCGCCTGGGCTTCGCTGAAGCCCGGCCCGCCGTCCTGCGACAGGTTGCGGAAGTAGAAGAAGTTGGCCGAGTGGCAGCTGGCGCAGACTTCGCGGAACACCTTGAAGCCGCGCTGGAGCTGGCCCTGGTCGAAGCTGCCGAAGGGGCCGGCGAACGACCAGGATTCCCGGTGGGGCAGGTCGTCATGCCCGCCCTCGGCGGCCCGCGCCGGCGCACCGAGCACGAGGGCCGCCGCAACGGCACCGAAGAGGATACTGCGCTTGATCATCTCTCTCTCCGCGTGCTCGTTCAGCCCTTGGTCTGCGGGGCGGCCGCGCCCGCCACCACCGGCGCGCCATTGCGCGCCAGGACGGCGTCAGCGATGGAGGCCGGAAGCGGCTTCGGGCGCTCGAACAGGCCGAGTGCAGGCAGGATGACGAGGAAGTGAATGAAGTAATAGGCCGTCAGAATGCGCGAGGCGATGACGAAACCGCCCTCCGCCGGCTGCGAGCCGAGATAGCCGAGGCCGACCGCCACCACCGCGAAGATCCAGAAGAACTGGCGGTAGAGGGGACGATAGCGGGCCGAGCGCACCTTGGAGGTATCGAGCCAGGGCAGGAAGGCCAGCACCGCGATGGCGCTGAACATGGCGAGCACGCCGCCGAGCTTGTCCGGGATGGAGCGCAGGATCGCGTAGAACGGCAGGAAGTACCATTCCGGCACGATATGGGCGGGGGTGGAGAGCGGGTTGGCCGGGATGTAATTGTCCGGATGGCCCATGTAGTTCGGGATGTAGAAGATGAAGTAGGAGAAGAACAGCAGGAACAGCACCATGCCGAAGATGTCCTTCGCCGTCGCATACGGCGTGAACGGCACGGTGTCCTTGGCGACGCTCTTCACTTCGACGCCGTCGGGATTGTTCTGGCCCACGTGATGCAGCGCCCAGATGTGCAGGCCGACCACGCCGGCGATCATGAAGGGCAGCAGGTAATGCAGGGCGAAGAAGCGGTTCAGGGTCGGATCGCCGACCGAATAGCCGCCCCACAGCCATTCCACGATCACCGTTCCCACGACCGGGATGGCCGAGAACAGATTGGTGATGACGGTGGCGCCCCAATAGGACATCTGGCCCCACGGCAGGACATAGCCCATGAACGCGGTGGCCATCATCAGCAGGTAGATGATCACGCCGAGGATCCACAGCACTTCGCGGGGCGCCTTGTAGGAGCCGTAATAGAGGCCGCGGAAGATGTGGATATAGACCGCGATGAAGAACATCGACGCGCCGTTGGCGTGGATGTAGCGCAGCAGCCAGCCATAGCTCACGTCGCGCATGATGTGCTCGACGCGGGCGAAGGAGATCGGCGCATAAGCAGTATAGTGCATCGCCAGCACGACGCCGGAGAGGATCTGGCAGACCAGCATCATCGAGAGGATGGCGCCGAAGGTCCACCAATAGTTCAAATTCTTGGGCGTGGGATAGGCCACGGCGGCCGAGTGGGTCAGCCCGATGATCGGCAGGCGGCTCTCGAACCAGCGCGCGAGCTTCCCTTGGGGCTGGTAGGTGGAATGTCCTTCCATAGGGGCCAACCTTTTTTGAGCGGGCGACGACCGGGCGTCAGCCAATCACGATCTTGGAGTCAGAAACGAAATTGTACGGCGGCACCGCGAGGTTGAGCGGCGCCGGCCCGACGCGCACGCGGCCGGACGAATCGTATTGCGAGCCGTGGCAGGGGCAGAACCAGCCGTCGTAATTGCCCTGATGGCCGAGCGGCACGCAGCCGAGATGGGTGCAGATGCCCACCACCACGAGCCACTTGTCGTGGCCGGCCTTCACCCGGTCCTGGTCGGTCTGGGGATCGATGAGCTGGTTGAGGGGCACCGCGCGGGCCTCCTCCACGTCCTTCGCCAGGCGGTTGAAGACGAAGATCGGCTTGCCGCGCCACATGAAGGTGACGATCTGCCCTTCCTGGATCGGCGAGAGATCCACTTCCGTCGTCGAAAGCGCGAGCACGGAAGCATCCGGCTGCAGCTGGGAGACGAACGGCCAGATCATGCCGGCGACGCCCACCGCGCCGACAGCGCCGGTCGCGATATAAAGGAAGTCCCGGCGGTTGGTTCCCGACGTCTCCGTATGTGCCACGGCGCTTGTCCTCACTCGTCTGTCCGGTCAGACCGTCGCGGCGCGCAGTTCCTGCGGGAAATCTTTGCACGGGTATCCCATTATGGAGCCGCGCGCGACGCGAGGTCGAATGTGACAGCTCCGCCTCAGCAAAGAGCCACCTTCGATTGCCTCTAATTGCACCCTCTTTTGCCCTTGTCCAGATCAACACAGTGCGGCACGCGGTCCTGCTTCTGCCCGCAGGCCGGCGCGATATCGCCATAATTGACACCGCGATTGCCGTTCGGAGAGCTTGAACGCCATGATCCTCGCCCTTTACTGCCCAGACATCGCGCAGAATGCGGGAACCTGCCTGCGCACCGGCGCCTGCCTTGGCGTGCCGGTGCATTTCATCGAGCCGGCGGGCTTCCCCCTCGGGGCCGCCGCCTTCCGCCGTGCCGGCATGGATTATGTCGAGCGTGCGGATTTTGTGCGGCACGATTCCTTCGCCGCGTTCGAAGCGTGGCGCCGGCGGGACGGGCGCCGGCTGGTGCTGTTCACCACGCGCGGCGCCACGCCTTACGCAGAGTTCGTGTTTTCCCCAGAAGATGTGCTGCTGTTCGGCCGCGAATCGGCCGGCGTGCCGGACGAGGTGCACGCGGCCGCCGATGCCCGTCTGCTGATTCCGCTGCGGCCTGGGCTGCGCTCGCTCAACGTGGCGGTGTCGGCGGGGATCGCTCTCGCCGAGGGATTGCGGCAGACGCACGGCTTTCCCGCGCTGCCCTGACGCCTGCCCCCTTCCGCCCGCGCGCGCCGGCCGCTAAAGCTGCGATGCCATGACTGATCCCGCATCCACCGCCCCCGCAGACCGGCTGCTGATCGCGGCCGCCCAGCTCAATCCCGTCGTCGGCGACGTGGCGGGCAATGCCGCCCGCGTCCGGCAGGTCCGCGACGAGGCGAAGGCGCAGGGCGCCGACCTCGTCGTGTTCAGCGAATTGTTCCTGTGCGGCTATCCGCCGGAGGATCTGGTGCTGAAGCCGGCGTTCCAGCAGGCGTGCCGCAAGGCCGTGGAAGACCTCGCGGCAGAGAGCACGGACGGCCCGGCGCTGCTGCTCGGCACGCCCTGGCTGGACAACGGCCTTCTTTACAATGCCGTTCTGCTGCTGGAAGGCGGCCGCATCTCCGCGGTGCGCTACAAGGTGGACCTGCCCAATTATGGCGTGTTCGACGAGAAGCGGGTGTTCGTGCCCGGCCCCCTGCCCGGCCCAATCCCGTTCAAGGGCGTGCGGCTCGGCGTGCCGGTGTGCGAGGACATCTGGGGCCCGGACGTGGTGGAATGCCTCGCCGAGACCGGCGCGGAAATCCTCATCGTGCCAAACGGCTCGCCCTATCGCCGCTCGGTCTATGACGAGCGGACCAATATCGCTGTCGCCCGCGTCGTGGAGAGCGGCCTGCCGCTGCTCTATGTGAATCAGGTGGGCGGGCAGGACGAATTGGTGTTCGACGGCGCCTCGTTCGCGCTCAATGCCGACCGCACGCTGGCGATGCAGTTTCCCGGCTTTCAGGAGCGGGTGCGCCTCACGGTGTGGGAGCGCTTCGCCAATGGCTGGCGCTGCGTGGAAGCCCCGCGCGCCGACCGGATCGAGGGGGACGAGGCCGATTATTCCGCCTGCGTGCTCGGGCTGCGGGATTATGTGACGAAGAACGGCTTTCCCGGCGTGGTGCTGGGCCTTTCCGGCGGCGTCGATAGCGCCATCTGCGCCGCCATGGCGGTGGATGCGCTGGGGCCGGAGAAGGTGCACGCGATCATGCTGCCCTATCGCTACACCTCGGACGAGAGTTTCGCGGATGCCGCCGACGTCGCCGCAAAGCTCGGCATCCGCTACGATATTCTGTCCATCGCCCCCGCCGTCGAGGCGCTGGAGGGCATTCTGGCGCCGCTGTTCGCCGGTCGCGAGAAGGATGTGACGGAGGAAAATCTCCAGTCGCGCGTGCGCGGCACGCTGCTGATGTCGGTGTCCAACAAGTTCGGCCCCATGGTGGTGACCACCGGCAACAAGTCGGAGATGTCCACCGGCTATGCCACGCTCTATGGCGACATGAACGGCGGCTACAATCCCATCAAGGATCTCTACAAGACCGAGGTGTTCCGCCTGTCCCATCTGCGCAATCGCTGGAAGCCGGTGGGCGCGCTCGGCCCCGACGGCGAGGTGATCGCCCCGCGCCTGATCGACAAGCCGCCCACCGCCGAATTGCGGGAAAACCAGAAGGACCAGGATTCGCTGCCGCCCTACGAGGTGCTCGACGCGATCCTGGCGCGGCTGGTGGAGGCGGAGACCTCGGTTGCGCAATTGGTTGCGGAAGGGTTCGACGAAGCGCTGGTGAAGCGGGTGGAGCGCATGCTCAATCTCGCCGAATACAAGCGCCGGCAGGCCGCGCCGGGGGTGAAGGTGACGGTGCGCAATTTCGGCCGCGACCGCCGCTATCCCATCACCAACCGCTTCCGCGATCCCGGCTGAGGGCGCGCAGTCTCTCTCCCGCCCTGCGGGGGAGGATTTTCCGCCTTTGCCGCGCCGCCTGCGTGCGCCGCCCACACCGCTTTCCCCCTCCCCAACCCTCCCCCGCACGCGGGAGAGGGAGCCCATGGAATGATGGGGCGAGACATCCTCGCCACAAGCACCGGCCCGCCCCCTCACCCGCCCGCTTGCGCGGTCGACCTCTCCCCGTGGGGGAGAGGTGAGGCGTGTGCGCAGGAGGCAAGAGCAGGGGTTAGGAGCATTCCCCCTCCCCAACCCTCCCCCGCATGCGGGAGAGGGAGCTTGTGGGATGACGGGGACGAGACAGCTTCGCCACAAACACCGGCCAGCCCCCTCTCCCGCCGGGGAGAGGGTTGGGGTGAGGGGTAAAAGCAGTCTGAAGCCCGCCCCCTCACCCGCCCGCTGACGCGGTCGACCTCTCCCCCTCGGGGAGAGGTGAGGCATGTGCGCAGGGGGGCAAGAGCATCCCCCTCTCCCGCTTGCGGGAGTAAGGAGCTTTCAGCTTTCGCGGCGCCGCCCGCACACGCTTCGACAGCCGCAAGAGCGCACCTCAAAAGGCGCCGGCGGCCCGCAAAATAACGGACCATCGGCACCAGCCCCTGAGGCCAAGGCTTGCCGCCTCTGCAACTCCCGGCTAGAGCGCTTCTGAGATAAAACCGGGAAACGCTCGCATGCACCAGACGACGGCACGCCAGATCGACCCCACCAGCGATGCCGCCATCGCCGCAAGCGTCGTGCCCCTGCCGATCGAGCAGGTGGGCGAGAAGCTCGGCATTCCCGCCGACGCGCTGTTTCGCTACGGCCCCCACAAGGCCAAGCTCTCGCAGGATTTCGTGCGCACCCTCACGGCGGGCGACGGGGCCATTGCCCCAAGCCGCGCCGACGCGAAGCCGGGCAAGCTGATTCTCGTCACCGCCATCAGCCCGACCCCGGCGGGCGAGGGCAAGACTACCACCACCATCGGCCTCGGCGATGCCCTGACCCGCATCGGCAAGCGCACAGCCGTCTGCCTGCGCGAACCCTCGCTCGGCCCCTGCTTCGGCTCCAAGGGCGGGGCGACCGGCGGCGGGCGGGCGCAGATCGTGCCCATGCAGGACATCAACCTGCATTTCACCGGCGATCTCCACGCCATCGGCGCCGCGCACAATCTGCTGTCCGCGCTGATCGACAATCACATGTATTGGGGCAATGCCCTGGATCTCGATGCCCGGCGCATCACCTGGCGGCGGGTTCTCGACCTCAACGACCGCGCGCTGCGCGAGATTGTCATCGGCCTCGGCGGCGCGCCCAACGGCTTTCCCCGCGAGGACGGGTTCGACATCACGGTGGCGAGCGAGGTGATGGCCATCTTCTGCCTCGCCAAATCCCTGCCCGAGCTGGAAGAGCGCCTCGCCCGCATGGTGATCGGCCAGACCCGCGGCCGGCGCATGGTGACGGCCGGCGAACTGAAGGGCGTCGGCGCCATGGTGGCGCTGTTGCGCGATGCCTTCCAGCCCAATCTGGTGCAGACCATGGAGCATACGCCGGCCCTGGTGCATGGCGGGCCGTTCGCCAACATCGCCCACGGCTGCAACAGCGTGATCGCCACCCGCAGCGCCCTGGCGCTGGCCGACTATGTGGTGACCGAGGCCGGGTTCGGCGCCGATCTCGGCGCGGAAAAATTCATGGACATCAAGTGCCGCCAGGCCGGCCTTGCCCCCGACGCGGTGGTGGTGGTCGCCACCATCCGGGCGCTGAAGATGCACGGCGGGGTGCCGGTGAAGGAGCTTTCGGCCGAGAATCTCGGCGCCGTCCATACCGGCATCGACAATCTGGTGCGTCATGTGGAGAACATGCGCGGCTTCGGCGTGCCTGTTGTGGTGGCGTTGAACCGCTTCACCTCCGACACGCCGGGCGAGGTGGAGGTGGTGCGCACCACGCTCGCCGCCCTCGGCGTGAACGTGCATGTGTGCACCCATTGGTCGGACGGCGGCGCCGGGGCCGAGGCGCTGGCCCACGAGGTGGTGGCGCTCGCCGCCCGCCCCAATGCCTTCGCTCCGCTCTATCCCGACGAGATGCCGCTGGCGCAGAAGATCGAGACGGTCGCCAAGCGCATCTATCACGCCGGCGGCGTGAGCTTCAGCGCCACCGCCGCCGCGCGCCTCGCCGAGCTGGAAGCGGCCGGCTTCGGCGCCCTGCCGGTGTGCATGGCCAAGACCCAATACAGCTTCTCGGCCGACCCCAAGGCGCGCAACGCGCCGAGCGACCATGTGCTGCCGGTGCGCGAGGTGCGGCTTTCCGCCGGCGCCGGCTTCGTGGTGGCGCTGGCGGGCGACATCATGACCATGCCCGGCCTGCCCTCGGTGCCGGCGGCCGAGCACATCTTCGTGGATGCGCATGGCGTCATCGGCGGCCTGTCCTGAGCGGCTAGCCTCGCGAAAGCCCCTGCGCCTTCAGGTCGTCGAGATAGGCCGCGAAGCGCTGCTCCTGCTCCAGGCCGAGGGTGCGCAGCAGCGGCCAAGTATAAAGCCCCGTGCCGTGGCCGTCGTCGAAGCCGAGCCGCACCGCATAGGCGCCCACCGGCTCCACCGCGACGATGCGCACCGCCCGCTTGCCGGGGACGGTGATCTTCTCATGTGGCGCATGGCCCTGCACTTCGGCGGAAGGGCTTTCCACGCGCAGGTATTCGGCCGGCAGGGTGAAGCTGGAGCCGTCGTCGAAGCTCACCTGCAGGGCATGCTTGTCGTGGATCAGGCGCACTTCCGTGGGCCAGGTCTCGGGCGCGGCGGGGTCGGCCGATGTCATGTTGATCTCCTGCGCGGGCCGGTCAGCGAGTGTTGATCGCGCGGGCCTATGATTTGGTGCCGGGCATACGATATAATGCAGGTTCAAGCCGACGTCAGAGCGGTTGAGCATAAGCCATGGGGAATCGGAGCATAAGGTGAGCGCACCCTTCAGAGACATCATCGATCGCGGCGGCAACGCCACCGGCGCGCTTGGCCCGCTGGTGGACACTTTCGGTCGCGCGGTGACCTATCTCAGGGTCTCGGTCACCGACCGGTGCGACTTCCGCTGTGTCTATTGCATGTCCGAGCACATGAATTTCCTGCCCAAGCAGGATCTTCTGACGCTTGAGGAACTGGACCGCCTGTGCTCAGCCTTCGTGGCGCGCGGCGTGCGCAAGCTGCGCCTCACGGGCGGCGAGCCGCTGGTGCGGCGCGATGTGATGACCCTATTCCGCTCGCTCTCGCGCCATCTCGACACCGGCCGGCTGGAAGAACTCACCCTCACCACCAACGGCTCCCAGCTCGCCCGCTATGCCGCCGATCTCGCCGCCTGCGGGGTCAAGCGCATCAATGTCTCCATCGACACGCTGGATGCGGAGAAATTCCGCGCCATCACCCGCTGGGGCGATCTCGGCAAGGTGCTGGAGGGCGTGAAGGCCGCGAAGGCGGCGGGCATCCATGTGAAGATCAACGCGGTCGCGCTCAAGGACGTGAACGAGCACGAGATCGCCTCGATCATGGAATGGTGCCACGGCGAGGGCCACGACCTCTCGCTCATCGAGGTGATGCCGCTCGGCGAAGTCGGCGCGGAGCGGGTGGACCAATATCTCCCGCTCTCGCAGGTGCGCGAACAGCTTGCGCAGCGCTATACGCTCACCGACATCGATTATCGCACCGGCGGCCCGGCGCGCTATCTGGAGGTGAAGGAAACCGGCGGGCGGCTCGGCCTCATCACGCCGCTGACCCATAATTTCTGCGAGGGCTGCAACCGCGTGCGGGTGACCTGCACCGGCACCCTCTTCATGTGCCTCGGCCAGGAAGACGCCGCCGACCTGCGCGCCCCCCTGCGCGCGGCGCTCGACGACGCGGAGCTTCAGGCGGCCATCGATGCGGCGATCTTCCGCAAGCCCAAGGGCCACGACTTCGTCATCGACCGCAAGACCAGCCAGCCGGCGGTTCATCGGCATATGAGCACCACCGGCGGTTAGAAAGCGTTTTACATTGCGGCAGGCGCGTGGCGCACCCATGCCGGAGGCGAGGGACTTGCCCTTGCGCTCCGCGCAATCGGCAACGGCGCGGAAAGGTCAAATCGGTTAGGTCTGGGGAACATTGCCCACGAACGAGGCAGAAATGCCGACCCGCCCCCCAGCCGCCCGCTCCATCACCCGATTCGTATCGCGCCCGGCGCGCGGGCGCCGCAGCGCGCGAGGCGCGTCATGAGCCTGCGCCTGATGTCTCCGACCCTGCGCGGCATCGCGGCGATGATCGGCGCCATGCTGCTGTTCATCACCAACGACATGATGCTGAAGCTCGCCACGGCGCACGTGCCGGTGGGCGAGGTTTTGGGCGCGCGCTCGGTGTTCGCCACCCTGTTCGTCCTGGCGCTGCTCGCCGGAACGGGGGAATTGCGCCATGCGCTGGCGGCGTTCCGGCCCCAGGTGTTGGCCCGCTCCAGCCTCGATTCCGCGACCACCTTCATCTATGTGATGGCGCTCGCGGTGCTGCCCATCTCCACCACCACGACGATTTACATGGCCGCCCCGCTCATCACCACCGCGCTGGCGGTGCCGCTGCTGGGCGAGAAGGTGGGGTTCAAGCGCGCCATCGCCATCGCCATCGGCTTTTCCGGCGCGGTGGTCGTCGCCCATCCCGATCCCGCGACCTTTTCCCTGTTCGCGATCCTGCCTTTGATCGCCGCCACCTGCGGCGCGCTGCGCGACATCGTCACCCGCGGCATCGGCGCCCATGTGCCGGGCGGGGTGGTGGTGCTCTCCAGCACCATCGCGCTCGGCGTCACCGGCGCGGGCTTCGCGCTGTGGGAGCCGTGGGTGGTGCCGAGCCTCGCCGGCTGGGCGCTGATCGTCGCCACGGGCGCGACCTTCGCGTTCGGCAATCTGCTTCTGGTCTATGCGTTCCGCCATGCCCCGGTGCAGGTGGTCTCGCCGCTGCGCTACGTGATGGTGCCGGTGGCGCTGTTCTACGGCTATTTCATCTTCGGCCATGTGCCGGATAGCTGGGCGACAATCGGCACGATCCTGGTGGTCGGCGCGGGCCTCTATTCGATCCAGCAGGAAACGGCGCGCGGCCGCAAGGCGGCGCGGGACGCCGTGGCTGCGGACATCCAGGCGAGCGAGGCAAGTGCCGCTGTGGTCATGCCGCCTGTGGCGTCGCCGATCCCGGCGGCGGCCGGCAGCGCGGTTGCGGCCCGGCTCTCGCCGCCGGCCAATGACGATGCCCCGTCCGCCAAGGCCGCCAAGGGCGGCGCGCCCCAGCCGGCCGCCATCACCCGCGAGTGTCCGCACTCCTAGTCCGACCGCCAGTCAGGGCCACGCACGCACCCGAAAGCGGGGGGGGGCGTTTCCTTTTTCCGTGGTCGTTCGGTCGTCCCCTTTCTTTGTCGTGGCCGGGCTCGTCCCGGCCATCCACGCCGGGCCGAGCGCGCGGGCCTTGAAAGGCTGGCGCCAGCGTGACCGCATGGACGCACGGGACAAGCCCGTGCATGACGAAGTGCCGCCGCAATCGCGCCGGACGCATCCTCACTCGTAGGCGAGGGCGGCCACGGGATCGAGCCGCGAGGCCTTGCGCGCCGGCAGATAGCCGAACAGCAGGCCGGTGAGGAAGGCGCAGCCGAACGCCAGCAAAGGCGGCCCGGCGGAAAATGCCACCTGGGTCCCGAGCGTCTTCAAGAGGAAGGCCGTGCCGAGCCCCAGCACCACGCCGGCGAGCCCGCCGGCGCCGCAGATCACCAGCGCCTCGGTGTTGAACTGAAGCATGATGTTGGACCGCCGCGCGCCGGTCGCCATGCGGATGCCGATTTCGCGGGTGCGTTCGGTGACGCTCACCAGCATGATGTTCATCACGCCGATGCCGCCCACCAGCAGCGAGATCGCCGCCACCGAGCCGAGCAGGCGGGTGAACGTGTCGGAGGTGGCGGTGGCCATCTCCAGGATCGAGGAGGTGTTGCGGATCTGGAAATCCTCCGCCCGATGGCGCTGGCGCAGCAGCACCGAGATCGCATCCTGGGTCTCGTCGATCCGTGTCAGATCCTCCACCGCCACCGTAACGGTGCCGAGGAATCGCCGGCCGAACACCCGCATGAAGGCGGTCGTGATCGGCATCAGAACCAGATCGTCCTGGTCCATGCCGAACGCGTTGGCGCCGCGCGGCGCGAGCACACCGGCCACCTCGAACGGCACGTTCTTGATGAGAATGTAGCGCCCCACGGGATTGGCGACCGCCGGGAACATCACCTTCGCCACCGTGGCGCCGAGCACCACCACGGGTGCGTAGCCCTCCACATCCGCTTCGGTGAACATGGCGCCGTCCCGCATGCCCCAGTCGCGGGCGACCACATAGCCGGGTCCGGCGCCCTGGATGGAGGTCGCATAATCGATATTGCCCACCCGCGCGGTGGCGGTGGTGGAGCGCTCCGGGGAAACCGCCAATATGTTGGGGACCTCCGCCGCGATCGCGATGGCATCCTCGAACGTCAGCGAGGCATTGGAGCCGGTGGAGCGCACCCCCGGCGCGCCGGGGCGCACCACCAGCAGATTGGTGCCCATGGTGGCGATGCGGTCCAGCACCGCCTGCTTGCTGCCCTGCCCGATGGCCAGCATGGCAATGACCGCCGCGACCCCGATGATCACCCCGAGCAGGGTCAGCAAGGTGCGGAAGAGATTGGCGTGCATGGAGCGGAACGCCATCTTCACCGCTTCGCCAAGGTCGGGAAGGAAATTGTTGCGCACCTTCATGCGGTGCCCGGCAAGCGCCCCCGCCGAGGAGGGGGCGGCCACGGGCGGCGTGGTGCGCGCGTCGGAAACGATGCGTCCGTCCTGCAACCGCACGATCCGGTCGGCATGGGCCGCCACCTGCGGATCGTGGGTGATCAGCAAAATGGTACGGCCCTCGCGGTTGAGGTCCTTCAGCAGGCGCAGCACCTCTTCGCCGGAATGGCTGTCGAGCGCGCCGGTTGGCTCATCGGCGAGGATCACCGGCGCCTCGTTCATCAGCGCGCGGGCGATGGAGACCCGCTGCTGCTGGCCGCCCGAGAGCTGGGAGGGCCGATGGCCGGCGCGCTCCGCAAGGCCGAGGCGGCCGAGCAGCGCCTTCGCGCGCAAGATCCGCTCGCCCTTGGGCCGGCCGGCATAGATCGCCGGGATCTCCACATTTTCTTCCGCCGAAATCCCCGGCAGAAGATTATAGCGCTGGAACACGAAGCCGAACGTGCGGCAGCGCAGGGCGGCCAGCTCGTCCGCATCCAGCTCGGCGATGTCGCGGCCCAGCACGCGGTAGGTGCCGCGGTCGGGCCGATCCAGGCAGCCGATGATGTGCATCAAGGTGGATTTGCCGGAGCCGGACTGGCCCATGATGGCGACATATTCGCCCGGCTGGATGGTGAGCGAGATGTCGTCCAGCGCCCGCACCACGCTTTCGCCGCTCGGATAGATCCGGCTGATGTGGTTGAGGTCCAGCACCGGCTCGCCGATGCCCTCATAAGGGGACGCGGATGCGTCCGCGATGGTCGCGGTCGGGCTTTCCGGTTCGCGAAGGGGTTCTGCCGGAGCGCCGGCACGCGACACAATGCTCAAAACGGCGGCGGCGGCATGCCGGGGGGGCGCGTCGCACGCTGGGCGGGATCGGTGGATGTGACCACCAATTCACCTTCCTTCAGCCCCTCGGTGATCTGCACCTGGGTGCGGCTTGAAAGGCCGGTCTTGACGGCCCGGGTTTGCACCGCGCCGTTCACCAGCACCCGCACGGTGGCTTCGTTGCGCGCCTCGCGCTTGCTGCCGGCGCGGGCGACGGGACGCACCGCGCTCGGCGGCACCAGCAGCGCGTCCTTCGCTCCGCCCAGCATGAAGAACACCTGCGCGCTCATGGAGGTCATGAGCAGGCGGTCGGGGTTCGGCACGTCGATCAGGACGTTGTAGAGCACCACGTCGTTGACCGTTTCAGGGGTGGGCAGAACCTGCACCACTTTCGCCGTAAAGCGCCGGTCCGGCATGCCCAGCGTCGTGAAATACACCTCCATGCCCACCCTCACCTTGGGAATGTCGGCTTCCGCCACCTGCGCCCACACCTGCATGGTGTCGAGATCGGCCACCCGCAGGATGATCGGGGCGGTCTGGTTGGCGTTCAGCGTCTGGCCTTCCAGCGAGGTGATGGAAACCACCGTGCCGGAAATCGGGGCGAAGATCTTGGTGTAGCCGAGATTGGCCACGTCGCCGTCCAAGGTCGCCTGGGTCTGCTTGATCTGGGCTTCCAGCGCCGCCATCTTGGCTTCGCCGATGCGCACCGTGGCGGCGGCCGCATCCGCCGTGTCCTGGCTGCCGGCCTTGCTGGCGAGCAGGCGCGTGGCACGGTCGTCGCGCAGCTTGTCGAGGTCGAGCTGGGCGCGCTGCTGAGAGAGCTGGGCCTTGAGATTGTCGAGCTGGGCCTGATCGCCGAGCACCTTGGTCTGGTAGACCGTGGGGTCAATCTGCGCCAGCAGCTGGGCCTTCTCGACGCTGTCGCCGATGGCCACCATCACCTTGCGCAATTGACCCGACACCTGGGTGCCGACATCCACATAGGTCTTGGGCTTGATGGTCCCGAGCGCGGTCACCGTCTGCTGGATGTCGCCCCGCACCACCGGCTCGGTGCTCACGCCCGGGCTCGCCGCACTGGACGTCAGGCTATAGCCATAATAGCCGCCGGCTCCCGCCAGCAGCATCGCCGCTCCGGCGATCCACCAGCCGCGCACGCGCCGCCGTTTTCTGGCTGGCGGCGCGATCGCCCCCACCCCGTCCGATTTCTGAAGCATCACCTATCCGCCGCGCGGCCCCATTCCGATTGAGGCGAAGATAAACTCGGCGTGAGATGACGTTGAGTGAATTCTCGGTAACCTTTGCCTGGAAACGTTTCTACGCGTTTCCGCGCGACGCCGCCTGGAGCAAATCCGCCCGGCGGCTACCTCCGGCGCGGGCGATAGGTGCCCGTCACGGGATCGCGCTCCAGCACCTCGACCTTCTCCTGTGGTCCGGCACCCGCGCCCTCGACGCCGGAACCTTCGACGCCCGAGGCGGCGCGATGCGCATCCATGGTCCGGCTGACCCGGCGCCCCTCGCGGACCAGGAAACGCGTCGCCGCCACCGCGCCGGCGGCGCCGAGAAGGACGATCAGGAACGGCGGCATGCTGGACCTCCTGCCGATTACAATCCGTAGCGGGACCAGAGCGCCCGCTCCTCGGCGAGCGAAGCCAAGCCCTGCGCGAACCCAACGCCCGCCGCGCCGCCGATGGCCGAACCCGACGTGCCGACCCCCGGCGCCCGGCGGCCGAACCATCCGCCCGGCGCGGTGACGAGCGGGGTGCGCACCTCGCGCCCGTAGCGCGCCCGGAGAATCTCCCTCAAGTCGCCGACCCCATCCGCAAGGCCGAGCGAGAGCGCCTGCGCGCCCGCCCAGAACTCGCCCGAGAACAGAAGGTCGTCATCGCCCGAAAGCACCGGGCCGCGTCGACGCCGCACCAGATCGGCGAACATCTGATGGATGTCGCGTTGCAGCGCCTTCAGCCGCTCCACATCCTCCTCCTGCTCGGGGCGGAAGGGATCGAGCATCATCTTGCGCGTGCCGGCGGTGTGCACGCGGCGCTCGACGCCGATGCGCTCGATCAGCTTGTCGAAGCCGAAGCCGGCGGAAATCACCCCGATGGACCCGACGATGGAAGACAGATCGACGAAGATCTCGTCGGCGGCGCAGGCGATCATGTAGCCGCCCGAGGCCGCCACATCCTCGACGAAGGCGAAGACGTGTTTTTCCTTCTCCTCCGCCAGGGCGCGGATGCGCTTGTGGATCAGATGGGACTGCACCGGCGCGCCGCCCGGGGAATTGATGATCAGTGCCACCGCAGGCGCCCTCTTGACCGCGAACGCGCGGTCCAGCGTCTTGGCCACGCCGGCGAGCGTGAGGCTCTGCTGGAACGGCGTGATCATGCCGATGGCGCCCGAAAGGCGCACCACCGGAACCGTGGTGAGATCGTCGCGCCAGCGGGCGGGAAGCAAGCGGCGGGCGCCGCGCTGAAGAGAGGCGAGGAAAGGTTCGTCCATGAAGACCTATGTCGGGCCACATTCCGGTGAATTCATGGTGGGCGGTCGCGACGGCGAGGACAATCCCGCGTTCTGCCGCGCCCGATGCTGCGCAAACTTCGTCTCGCTGAACTTCTGCGGAAATTGCGGATTCATCCACGGAACACGCGCTTTGACGCACAATATCTGCGCCGTTCTTCTTCCCCGCGCCGATGTTTCACATGAAACATTTGCCCGCACACCGGGCCTTCGGCATGCGCTCATAGGGCGAAAAAACCAAGGCGCCCCAACGCCTTCCCCCTCGATCGGCCGGCCCTGCCCCGCCCCACTCGGCAACGCCCTCGCAAGCCTGCCAAATCTGACCGATCCCTGATTTTCGATCCGATTTCGTTTGCGAATCTAAGAACCCCTACCCCATCTCCAGCGCCGCGCCGTCGCGCAGGATGGCGGTAGAGCGGGGTGTCGGCATCCCATCCGCATCCGCCAAAATGAGGCCCGGCAAGAGCGCAGGCGCGGTGCGGCGGCCCTTGATCGCCCGCACCAAAAGCCGCACGGCCGGCGCCGTCGGGTTGGCATGCACCGGCAAAAGCCGCGCCGCCCCGAACCGTCCCTCCAGCGCTGAAAGCAGCATCGCAAGGTCTTCCGGCCGCAGGATCATGGCCAATGTTCCCCCCGGCGCAAGGCAGCGATAGGCGGCGGTGACCCATTCCCTGAGGGTCTCGGCGCCGGCCATATGCGCACGGGCGCGGGCGGCGTCCGGGGATGTCTGATGGGCGCCGGTCGCGTTGAAGGGCGGGTTTGTCAACACCAGATCGAAGCGTTCCGCCGCAGGGAAATCCGGCCCGCCGGGCCGGGCGAGCGTCAGAACGTCGGCGCACACAATGTCGCAGCGGGGCGCGAACCCATTGGCCGCCCCGTTTTCGGTGGCCAGCGCGGCGAGCGCGGGATCGATCTCCACCAGGGTCGCGTGCGCCGCATTCAGGCGCCACAAAACCGCAAGGCCGGCGCTTCCAACACCGGCGCCGAAATCAGCGAAACGGCCTGTCGTCGCCGGGGCCGCCGCCGCGAGCAGAATGGCGTCATGGCCCACCCGGTGGCCGGTGGCGGGCTGGCGCAGCAAGAGGCGCCCCCCGAGCACCCGGTCTTCGGTGACGGGTGCCTCAGGCCTCATCGCAGAGGACATCGCCGAGGCCCGCCTCCCTGAGCAGCCTGCGGCTGCGGATCAGATCGTCGTCCAGCACCAGAACCCGGCGCGGAATGATGCCAATGGAGCCTTCCAGCGCGCTGACATGGCTGTCCGCGACCATATGGCCGATGTCGGCGGCGGAAAGCAGCGCTTCCACCGCGGAGATCAGCACGAGGTCGTTGGTCCGCACCAGATCGCGCATCAATTCTCCGATGGATTTGCGCCGCGGCGCCGTTCCGGGTACCCCTCACGCTTGCGCGTCACCCTCCGCCATCCCTATGGTGCCGCCCACAGAATGACAAGCGGGAGCGTTTCTTGGCCGTCGTCCTTCCGTTCGAGCCGACCGACCCATCCATTGACGCCCTCGTCCGTCTCGTGAAGACGGACATGGAGCGGGTGAACGCCACCATTCTGACCCGGACGGGGTCGGATGTGGCGATGATCCCCGAGGTCGCGAACCATCTCATCTCCGGTGGCGGAAAGCGGTTGCGGCCCATGCTGACCCTCGCCTGCGCGGCGCTCAGCGGCTATCGCGGAGAAGGCCATGTGAAGCTCGCCGCCTCCGTAGAGTTCATGCACACCGCCACCTTGCTCCACGACGACGTGGTGGACGAGAGCGACATGCGGCGCGGTAAACTCGCCGCCCGAAAGCTCTGGGGCAATGAGGCGAGCGTGCTGGTGGGCGACTTCCTGCTGGGGCAGGCGTTCAAGATGATGGTCGAGGTCGGCTCGCTCCAATGCCTCGACATCCTCTCCAACGCCGCCTGCGTGATCGCCGAGGGCGAAGTGATGCAGCTCGCCGCCGCCAAGAACACCGAGACATCGGAGGACGATTATCTCGCCGTGATCCGCGGCAAGACGGCGGAACTGTTCGCCGCTGCCTGCGAGGTCGGGGCGGTGCTTGGCGCCCGCCCGAAAGCGGAACAGGGCGCCTGCCGCTCCTATGGCATGAACCTCGGCATCGCCTTCCAACTGGTGGATGACGCGCTCGACTACGGTGGCAGCCAGGCCAAGCTCGGCAAGAATGTCGGCGATGATTTCCGCGAGGGCAAGATTACCCTGCCGGTGGTTCTCGCCTTCCGCCGTGGCGATGCGCAGGAACGCGCCTTCTGGCAGCGCAGCCTGGAGCAGAGCGCCTGCGACGATGCCCAGCTCGATCAGGCCATTGGCCTGCTCACCAAGCATCGGGCGCTGGTCGATACCATCGAGCGCGCACGCCATTACGGCGCCATCGCCAAGGATGCCCTTGCCTTGTTCCCGCCGGGAAGCGCCAAGGATGCGTTGATGGAAGCGGTGGATTTCTGCATTTCCCGGGCCCATTGAGCCCGCATCTGTCGCTTATCGCGCCCGTTTTCGGGTCACCTATCGTCACAGTCAGTTTCCGCTCAAACTGTTGCTGCGGTGCGATGGTGTGGAAAATTTGATGCGTATGGCCGGAACTCCGGTTCCACCGCGACAGGTCCAAGCTTAAGGTAACTGCGGTTTTTCGGCGTGCGGGGGGCACGATAGATGACCGCGATTACCTACGACGTCGTCGACAATTCCAGCTTCCTCGACGCGAACGCGTTCCAGCTCGCAACCGACCAGCAGTTTACGGACGCACGCGCCGGCAGCCAGACCAACGCCCTCTTCGCGTCGCTCTACGGTGCCACCAGCGTCACCGCCGCGACCGGGACAGACGCGCTCATTAATGTGGCGCTGACGCTGAACCGGGCGAACGATCCCACGGCCCTGCTGGAAAGCTCCTGGGCCGAGCGCCAAGTGGCCCTCGCCAGCCAGACCGAGGTCTGGAATACCTATGGCGCGAACCCGCTGACCTACCAGGCGGTCATCGACTACATCACCGACTCCGCGAACGGGATCGGCGCAAGCGCATTGCTGACGGATGCGGGTTACATTTCCTCTGCCCAGTCCCGCACCATCTGGCTGCAGCTCACTCCGGCCCAGTTCGAAAGCCTCTTCAACACCCCGTTGCTGGAGGTAAAATCCGATGACGGCACCTTCTACGCCTGGGCCGGCAACCTCTCCATGCCCGACGCGATCTCCGCAAGCGTGCGCGGCCTCTGGGTGGACGAGAACGTGTCCGTCGGGACGCCCGCCGTGGCGGCCGGCGTCACCGCATATGCACCCCAGGCGGGCAACCAGGGCATCGGAAATGGTGGCAACGAGGTCACCTCGACGCCGGCCGTCATCGCCGATGCCTATAATTTTCCGCTCGATTCCAGCATCGCCACACCGGCCATCGCGCTCGTCGAACCCACCACGCAGGATCCCGCCGCTCTCCTGGCCGCCATAAACGCCTATCGCGCCGCGCTCAATCTGCCGGCGGTGACGGCCGAGCAATTCCAGGTCCTTCCTGGAGCCGATCCCGCAGGTTGGACCGGCTTCATCGACGAGACCGCGCTCGACATATCGGTGGTCGCGTCCGCCGCCCCGAACAGCACCCAGCTGCTCTACAGCTTCGTTGGCCAGACCCATTTTACCGCCTATCAGCAGGCCGTCTGGGACCTGCTCAACAATCCCGGCATCCTCACCTCCTCGTTCCCCGAAGACGCCGAGCCCACCCCCAATTCGCTTTTCTATCTTGCCTATTCGGATCTGTTCACCGACGCGGCCTTACGCAACATGTCGGTTTTTCTCTCGTCCGGAGACGGTGGCTCGCAGACCGAATATGGCACCGGCAGCCCCTTGCTGCGAACCTCGCACACGGTTTCCACCGCGATTGTGGTGGGCGGGACGTCCATCAGCACGCTCGCCAGCGCGCAGTCCGACCCGACCCTCGCCACCGGAGTGCCCGCGACCGATCTGGTCGCGCAGGTGATGTCCGATACGCCGAACCTGGATCTGCTGATGGCGATGACCGCCGCCGGCCTGACCACACTCCCGACCAACATGGTGGCGAACAGCGACCCGACGCAGACCGACCCTTTGCTGCGGTTGTTCGAGACCACCTGGAATGCTTATTACATCAGCTACAACAAGCACGGCGAAGGCACGCTCGATCCCTCCTACAGCTCCAATAATTCCAGCAGCGGCGGCGTCGACACCACCCAGAGTACGCCGAGCTACCAGACCGACTATGGCCTGACACCGACCAGCATCGGCGCCACCGTCGCGGTGGGTCGCGGCGCGCCGGATGTGTCGGCGCTCGCGTCGGGGAATGCCTATTATTACGTACTCAGCAGCGATTACATCACCGATTCGAGCGTCAGCTTGACCCATGGCGACGGTGGCACCAGCGCGGCAACGCCCCTCTGGGCCTCGCTGACGGCACAGTTCGACGCCATCTTCGAGAACCAGAATCTGCCGCAGCTCGGCTATTATAACGACCTGCTTTATATGGCCGCGGCCATTGCCCCCGGCGCGTTCAACGACATCTCGCTCGGCAACAACATCTCCACCTATTACGTGGCGACGAAAGACACCCCGGGCGCGGTCTTGGACGAGAACAGCGGCAATTATGTCGTTCCAACCGGCCTCGGGTTCGATGCCGAGTCGGGCTATGATTACACTACCGGGCTCGGCTCCCCGAACGGCTTGCTGCTTGCCCGAGCCCTGACCGCCATCGCCCATTCGCAGATGTATTCCGATGCTCCGGCCGTGCTTGGCATCGTCGATGCCACCCATGGGGTGAGTGACGCGAGCCAGACCCTGCTGGTGCAATCGCAGGGGTTGGACGGCAGCTTCTCCCTATCGGCGGGCGGCCAAAGCTTCACGGCCCAAGGCGGCGGCAGCGATCTGGCCTGGACCAGCCGGCTCGCTCAGCAATCCCTGCAAAGCGATTTCGACCCCGACCTCGTGCGCATCTTCGACGGGGTCGGGCAGGCAACCCCCGGCTCGATCCATGTGGCGAACGGCGCCACGCTCTCCGCGACCTCAGGCACAGATGCCCTAGCGCTCTACCAGGCTGCGCTGACCTCGGCATTCGGGTTCGCCGCGTTCGGAACCGAGGACGGCGCCGTGACTCTCGCCCGCCCGGTCGCCATCGCCGAGACCGCCGGCGGCGCCAACACGCAGGACGTAGTGGTCCGCATCCGCCAGAACGGCGCGGACGAGACCCACCTGACCTTCTATAAGGTGGATGATCTCAACGGCGATATCGGCGGCCTCGCGCCGGGCGCGGCCGGCTATGCCGAAGCAGCGCAGGCCCGCGCCTATCACACCGTCGACGGACAGACCTCCATCGACAGCCCAGGCTGGGGCAATTATGCCCAGACCGAGATTGCCAGGGTCAATGCCGGCGACATCATCGCCATGAAGCTCACCAACGGGGCGAACACCTTCTGGGCATTCGCCCAGGCCAATGAGCAGGCGGACGGCGCGGGCGTGACCCATCTATGGAGCTACGGGCTCAACACCTGGGGCTGGGAGGATCTGGCCGGCGGCGGCGACCACGATTTCAACGACCTGATCGTTCAGCTCGACTTCACCAGCACCAGCGGCGACGGCTGGCTGATCTGATAAGGCATTTTCCCGACGTTCCGCGCCGCCGGCGGTCCGGCGGCGCGCCTCAGCCGCGCGGGGCGAACACGATCACCGCCGCCCCCGCGAGGCACAGGGCGGTGCCGAAGGTGTCGAAACGATCCGGCCGCACACCCTCAACGGCCCACATCCAGGCCAGGGATCCAAGGATATAGACGCCGCCATAGGCCGCAAACGCCCGCCCGGCGGCCTGGGCATCCACCAGCGTCAGAGCTCCGGCGAACAGCACGAGGCTGGCGAACCCCGGCACAAGCCACCAGGACGATCCGCCACTGCGCACCACGTGCCAGAAGGCAAAGCAGCCGGCAATTTCAGCGAGCGCAGCAACGCCATAGGCCAGAAACGTCATCGCAACACCGTGGGACGGACCCACCAGGAAGGTTGAGCCGCCTGCATCGCCTTGGCGAGCCCGGCGGCCTCCCGGCAGGTGTCGGTGAGCGCGAAAACCGTGGCGCCGGAACCGGACATGCGCACGAAGCGGGCGCGGGGATCGGCGTTCAAGAGCTCTTTCACGCAGCGGATCTCCGGCGCCACCGCCTCGGCCGGCGGCTCCAGATCGTTGGGCATGCCGGCGAGAAAATCCATCAGCGCCACACGATCCGCCGGCACCGCATCGGGATGGGGCGGCCCGGACAGATTTTCGCCCGCCCGCAGGCCGAGCGCGCGGAACACCGGCGCGGTCGGCACCGCGACGCGGCAGTTCACCAGCACCGCGGGGAGCGGAGGCAGGTCGAGCAGCGGCGAGAGAACGTCGCCCACCCCGCGCATGATGCGGGCGCGCGGCAGGAGACAGACCGGAACGTCCGAGCCCACCGCCTGCGCGGCCAACAACAGACGCGGATCGCCGAAGGAAATGCCGTTGAGCTGCGCCAGCAGGCGCAGCGCCGCCGCCGCATCGGACGAGCCGCCGCCGACACCGGCGGCCACCGGAAGGCGTTTCACCAGGTGAAAGCGCCCAAGGCGTAGCCCTTCGACTCGCTCAAGCAAGGCGTCGACGGCCCGCAGCACGAGATTTTCCCCTTGGGGACCGGCCTCCGGTGCGGTCGGGCCGGTCACGGTGAGCCCAAATGCCGCCTCTGGCGCTAGGGAAAGCAGGTCGGCTGCCCCTGCGAAGCTCACGAGACTCGCGAGATCGTGAAACCCATCTTCGCGCCTGCGAAGCACGCGCAATGTCAGATTGACCTTTGCCGGGGCCCGCGCCACAAGGTTTTGCATGATTTCGGCTTATGACGCGACCGTCTTCCGACCGCAAGCGGCATCGAAAGGCAGAAACCCTGACGTAACTTGCGAGGTCGACGGAAAGCCGCCATCCTCCCGCCATGTGGCGCGGTTTTTCTCAGCCCCACGCTCCTTCCAGGATTTCCGCCCGGTGAAGATTTCGCTCATTCGCTCGTCCATGGCCGTCGCGGCCGCTTTCTGCGTGTCGTTGATGACCGTGGCGCCCGGCGCCGCGCGGGCGGAATTCCCGCCGCCCGCCGACGCCACACTCTCCGGCAGCTATCTGGCCGCGCGCCTTGCCGGCTCCGAACGCGACACCGAGGCGGCCGTCGCATATCTGCGCGCCCTGCTGAAGCTCGATCCGCGCAATGACGAGGTGGTTGAACGCGCCTTCTTCGCCATGCTGGTGGACGGCGACGTAGAAGAGGCGATGCCGCTCGCCGATCGGCTGGTGAAGATCGATCGGTCGCACCGCATCGCCCGCCTCGCTTTGGCAACCCGCGCCATAAAGGCGTCGAAATACCAGACTGCCCGCACCAATCTCTCGCTGTCGGTCCGCGGTCCGATCGGCGACCTCACCGCCACCTTGATCGCGGCCTGGACCATGGTCGGCTCGGGCAATGCGAAGGGCGGGGTCGAACTGATCGACCGGCTGCAGGGTCCGGACTGGTATGCGAGCTTCAAAAACCTCCATGCCGGGCTGATCCTCGACGCCAGCGGCAACAAGAAGGAAGCCGGCAAACGCCTGGAGCAGGCGATGAAGACCGAGCCGACCACGCTGCGCGCCATCGACGCCTATGCCCGCTGGGCTTCGCGCAACGGCGAGACTGACGCCGCCATCGCGGCCTACAAGAATTTCGACAAGATGATGCCGCGTCACCCGCTGGTGGAAGCGGCGCTGGCGGAGCTTGAGGCGGGACGCCAATTGCCGCCGCTGGTCCGCACGCCCCAAGAAGGCGCGGCCGAGGTTCTCTACGGCCTCGGCGCCGCCCTCGCCCGCCAGGGCGGCGAGGACCTGTCCCTGGTCTATCTCCAGCTTGCCCTCTGGCTCGATCCCGATCATCCGCTGGCCGGCCTGACCCTTGCCGATCTGTACGAGCAGCTCAAGCAGCCGGACAAGGCGATCCAGGTCTATGAGAAGATCCCCGCCGCCTCGCCCCTGAAGCGCAATGCCGAGGTGCAACTCGCCATCAATCTGGATGCCACCGATAAGTTCCCCGAGGCGCGCAAGCACCTGGAAAGCTTGATCAAGGCCAATCCGAAAGACCTGGAGGCGCTGGTCGCGCTTGCCGGCATCGAGCGCGGCCGCAAGATGTTCGGCGAATGCGCCGCCACCTACACGAAGGCGCTGTCTCTGCTCCCGGACCCGACCCGGTCCAATTGGGCCCTGTTCTACTTCCGCGGCATCTGCAATGAGCGCTCCAAGGACTGGCCGGCCGCCGAGGCCGACCTGAAGAAGGCGCTGCAGCTGTACCCTGACCAGCCACATGTGCTGAACTATCTCGGCTATTCCTGGGTGGACCAGGGGACCAATCTCGACCAGGGCATCGCCATGATCCGCAAGGCCGTGGAGCTTCGGCCCGACGACGGCTATATTGTGGACAGCCTGGGCTGGGCCAATTTCAAGCTTGGTCGCTACGATGATGCGGTCTCCGACCTTGAGCGCGCCGTGGAGCTGAAGCCGCAAGACCCGGTCATCAACGACCATCTCGGCGATGCCTATTGGAAGGTCGGGCGCCGGCTGGAGGCCACGTTCCAATGGAACCACGCCCGCGACCTGAAGCCCGAGCCGGAAGACCTGGATAAGATCGTCAAGAAGATCAAGGACGGCCTCGACACCACCGGCGCACCCGCCGACCCGGCCGCCATGAAGAAGGTGGAAGACGCCAAGCCGCAGGACACCAAAGCCTCCGTGAACGTACCCGCCGTGGATATGCCGAAAGCTGATGTGCCGAAGGCTGATGCATCTAACGCCGATGCGCCCAAGGCCAATCTGCCCAAGACCGATGCGCCCGCGGCAATCCCCGCCCCCGCCGAGGCTCCGAAGGCCGAGGGACAGAAGAGCAACTGATGGCTTGAGGCGCCGCAGGCACTCGAACAATCCCGAGAAGAGGGGCCGGATGGCCCCTTTTTAATGCTCCAGTTCCATCACCGTACGCGGCGCGGCCGGGAGCCCAACGGCTGCGCCGTCTTGACGATGGAGAGCAGGGCGGCGGCGGCGCGCGACTGATAACGCTCCGCGTGGCGCAGCACATGGAATGGCCGCTCTGGAAACACCAGCGGCGCGGCCCGCAAGGTCTTCGCCCGAAGGCCGGACTCGGCAACCAGCCGCGAGATCACTGTCGCGCCGCCCGCCGCCACAGCGCTGATCACCGCCTCATTGGAGGGCAGTTCCAAAGTCACGTTGAGGCTCGCCGGATCGACCCCATAGGCGTGGCACGCCGTCTCGAAGATCTGCCGCGTGCCTGAGCCCTTCTCCCGCATTACCCAGCGCAGCCGGGTGAGATCTGCGGGCGCCAGATGCGTGCAATCGAACAAAGGCGAGCCGCGACCGAGCACCAGAACCAATTGGTCATCGGCGGCGGGAACGCGCGCCAGCATTGGCTCCTCGACATTGCCCTCGACGAAGCCGAGGTCTGCAGCCCCGTTCAACACGGCCTCCGACACCTGGCTGGTATTGCCGATGGTCAGGCTGAGGGTGATATCGGGGTATTCGGTGCGGAAAACCTGCATCAACGGTGCCAGCCAGTAATTGCCGATGGTCTGGCTGGCATAAAGCGAAAGCGAGCCGCGCCGCAGGCCGGAGAGGTCGGCGAGCGCGCTTTCGGCCTGCCGTACGCGGCCGAGAATTTCGGCGGCCTCATCGCGCAGCAGGGTCCCAGCCGCGGTCAGCGCGATGCGGCGGCCGACCCTGTGGAATACCTGCATCCCCGTACTCACCTCCAACGCGGCGATGGAGGCGCTGACCGCGGACTGAGTCATGTGGAGTTCCTCGGCGGCCCGGGTCATGTGCAGGCGATCCGCTACCGCCAGGAATACCCTCATCTGCTCCAGAGTCATGCACCGCTCCGTTCGGGTCAGGTGAAGGCGACGATTAGAACAAAGGCGAACGCGCTGATGAACAGCCACGCCATCGCACCGAGCGCAAGCGGGCGTCAGCCCTTCCAATCACAGCCATGCGGGCTCCAATCCAGCGCGCGAAGCAGAATGTCTCCATCAGTGTCGCGACGACGATGCCGAAGGCGGTCAGGCCGATCGTCGGACGCAGCGCATAAGGCCACCAACCCTGACGGTGCACAGGGCGAGGCTTGGCGAGACCTCCACCGCGCCGCGCACCGCTGCGGTTCATAGGGCCGTGAGAACTCGGCAATTTCAGTCATATCGGATGCCCTCGTTGCTTTGCAATAACGTCGGGGCGCATGTTCAATATGCACAACGAATTATAATTATATAATCAATCGAAAAATCAGATCGATCAATTTCGGCCATGGGAGCCATGTGACAAAAGGGGCGGAACAAAGACGCCGCCCCGGGGTTGGCACCAGAGTACGCATTCAGATATTTGACTTGACCTCCAATCGATGGCGCGGCGACGTAATGTAATCGTGGATGTAAAAAGCAAGGTGCGTTGCGAATTAGATCACCGAACAAACGCATTTCGGGAGGTAAGAATTGCCGGCGGAGGAAATGGGGAGCGCCCAGCGCTGGGTCTTGAACGTGGGGTCGGGGCCAGCCGGCCGCAGCAAGCTTCACACCGCTTTTCACCGGCGTGAATGGACCGAAGTGCGGCTCGATATCGAGCCGCGCGTTGAACCCGACATCATTGGATCCATGGTGTCGATGCCGCAGATCAAGGACGGTACGTTCGACGCCATCTGGTCCTCACACAATATCGAGCATCTGCACGCCCATGAAGTACCGCTAGCCATGGGCGAATTTCGCCGGGTTCTGCGCGGGAACGGGTTCGCGCTGATTACTTGCCCAGACGTCGCGGCGATCGCCAAGCTGGTTGTTGAGGGACGGCTGGAAGATGTCGCTTATGTTTCGCCCGCGGGGCCAATCACCGCGCTCGACATGTTGTTCGGTCATTCCGCATCGATCGCCGCCGGGCAGATTCATATGGCGCATAATACCGGCTTCACGCTCAAACGATTGGCGGATAGGCTGGTTGCGGCAGGTTTTCGTGAAGTGCGGGCTATGAAGGGCCCCTCCTACGATCTTTGGGTGGTCGCCCTTGCCGGGACCATGGAGCTTGCTGCGTCTTGCCTTGAGGGCACCGGACAGGCCGCACTGTTGCGCGATCCCACCGAGGCGGCTCCTCGCGAATTGACAGCCTAGCGCGCACCATGGACATCCGCCCGTGAGCATTGCAACGGGCCACCATGGCCTTCTGGACGAGGCCTGGGCGGATCCCGCCACCCTGTTTAGACGGGCATCCGCCACTGATGAAGAGGCTGCGCGCCCACTGATCGCCCTTGCCGAGGCAGAGCGCGTCTGCCGGAGCAAGTTCCTCGACGAGCCGTCCGACCTGTTGCAGCTTGCCCATGCCTATCTTGTCCTGGGCCGCTCGGACGGTGCGGCGCGCGCCGCGCGGCGGATCCTTGAGCTTACGCCCGATGATCCCTCAGCGATGGCGATCCTGTTCGGCAATGGGACTCTCCCCGAGCGCGAACGCGCCGCCCTAGGTCTCGCCGGAGCCGGCATCGACACGGCCCTGCGCATCGCGGCGTTGCGGGCCTTGAGGGCCGCCGGCCACCAAGCCTTCGCCCATCTCAACTGGTCTGGTAATCGGCTCGCGGGATTCGCGGCATGGCCGCCGGGAGCGCAGGCGACCCTCATGCTTGTGACACCCGACGGCACCGAATCCTGGCTCCTCGATCCCGAAGTCGGCCATCCGCTTGCGACGGCCTTCGGCCATGCGGCCGAGATCGATCTGCAACTCGCGTCCATGGACGCGCATGTGTTCGTGACTGTCGCCGGCGCACGCTATGGTTTGCTGCGCCAGACCGCGCCCGGGGCTGCGCTGGTCCGCCGCGCCGCTGCCCCGGACGATGGGCACGGCGAGACGCTGACCATCCTTATTCCAGTCTATGACGATGTGGCGGCGACAAAGCGATGCATCGACAGCGTGCTCGCCCACCGGCCCTCGCCACAGACGCGGGTGCTTCTCGTGGCCGACGACCCTCCCGACAGCGCCCTGCGCGCGTATCTCTCCAGTCTCGCCGAACCGGGCTTGGAGGTCCTGCACAATCCGCTCAACCTCGGCTTCGTCGGCGCGGTTAACCGCGGCATCGCAGCCACGCCGCACGGCGACATCCTGCTGCTTAACGCCGACACGGTGGTGCCTGCTGGCTTCGCCCAGCGTTTGCGGGCCACGGCCTATGGATCGCCCGATATCGGCACCGTGGTTCCTCTGTCGAACAATGGGGAGTTCGTGAGCCTGCCGGTGCCGTTCCGCGCCAATCCCCTACCCTCGCTCGTCGAGATCGATCGCATCGACGAAAGCGCTCAGCGCGTCAATTCCGGTATGGTGATCGACCTGCCGAGCGGCATCGGCTTCTGCCTCTACCTGACCCGGCGCTGCCTCAACGATGTCGCCCAACTCTCCGGCGGGTGGGGACGTGGCTATCTCGAGGACGCGGATCTCTGCCTGCGCGCTCGCGCCTTCGGGTGGCGCAACGTGTGCGCGACCGACATCTATGTTGGTCACGAGGGCACGCGCTCGTTCAAAGAGGAAAAGCGCGGCCTTGTGGTGCGCAATCTCAAGCGCATCGGTGTGGCCTTCCCGGCTTATGAGGCCGCGTGCGGCAGCTTCGTCGCGGCCGATCCGCTGCGCACGGCCCGGGCCGCCATCGAGGCGGAGCTTTCCCCGCCGCCTGGTTCCGTGCGCCTGCTGATCCATGGGCCGCGCCTCGCCGATGCCGCCGAGGCGTTGCTGCGGGAAGAGGAGCGCCTTCCGGGTGTGGTGTCGCCGGTGCTGCAGGGTGCAGTCACGGGGCGCGCTGGCGCATTCTCACTGACCCTGACCGCACAGAGCGGCGGGTTCCCGCAAAATTTGCGATTTGACCTGGAGGCCGAGGACGGACCGCGTGCACTCGTCGCTGAGCTTGGGCGTAGGCCGATTGCCACCGTCGAGGTGCTCGGCCACGAGCCCTTGCCGGAGCGCCTATGGCAGGTGCTCGCGGGCCTCGGCACTGCCGTGACCATGCGGGTGTACAGCCTGCGCGGCCTCTCCGGCATCACAGGCCGGATGTGGCCCGCCTTCACGGAGCCTGCGGTGACGGTGGTCCTTCCCGCCAACGATCAGATCGAGCAGTCGCTACGCGAGCAGCGGTTGGCGCTGCCATGGAAGGTGCACGCGGCGCCGACCACCTTCCGCCGTTTTGACCGCGCCAGCGTTCCGCTGAGCGAAGCACCGGTCGGCGTGCTGCTGCCATATCCTGCCCCGGGGGCCCATCTGCTGGTGCGCGACTTGGCTCTCGCACTCCGGGCGGCCGGCGGTGGGAACGCCCTGTTCGTATTCGGCAACAGTCTCGACGACCGTTTCCTCGGCAGCCTGCCTGACATGATCGTGCTCGGAAAGGTATCGGCTGAAGAGGCGCCAGCCCTGATGGCGGCGCTGGAAATTGGCCGCACTGTGATTGTCGACCGCGATGCCATCGGCCATCCCCTGGCGCAGGCGGCGGGGGAAGCGGCCATGCCCTGCGCCTTTTTCGGCACTGGCCCCGGCGCGCAGGGCGATCTAATCCTTGCGCCAGATACGGCAAATTCCGAAGCTGCACAGCAGATCGCAGATTGGATCAGGAGTCGCTTTCCGGCATGAGACCCGTGCTTTCAAGCGCCCCCCTCGCAGATGCCGTCGGCACGCCGATGACCTGCGGCGCCCGCGCCCTGTTCGGTGCAGTCGGCGAACAGGGCTTTGCCGGCTTCGTCATCGACCCCGAGGACCTCACACGCCGTCATGTGGTGGAACTGCTGGTGGACGGCGTGCCGACCCAGGTCATGCGCGCAGACCTGTTCCATCCCGTGCTGGCTGAGGCCGGCATAGGCGACGGCTGCTATGGCTTTCATTTCCATGTGCCCGCCCTCTTGCTCGCCAGCGCCGCGCGCTTCGAGGGTCGGCTTGCCAATGTCGAGGAGCATTTGCCCGCAACCGAGGCACCGATCCCGCCCGGCGAGGCGGAACGGGGCAATGTGGAATGGCTGGGCGGGCTGCATTTCCGCGGCTGGATGCGCCGGCCTCGTCCGGGTGAAAATCCCGAGACGCCCCGCGTTCTGGTCAGTGTGGATGGGGTCCCGGTGCGCGACGTGCCGGCAGATCTGTGGGCCGGTGCTTTGGCGGACGGCCTCCTGCAACCCGTACGCGGCTTCGACATAGAACTACCGGACACGCTCGCCGATGGCCGGGTGCATCATGCGACCTTCGTCGTCGATGGACAGATGCTTGGCGCCGGCGCGACCGCATTCCTGGCCCTTGCCACCCCCTTAAGCCAGATCCTCGCCGACCACTTGCCACAAGAGACAGGCGGGCCCGCCGCTGAGGCCGTTCGTGTCGAACTGTTCGACACGCTGTTTCCGCCGTGCCTCCCTTTCGCACAGTACGACGCTTGGCGCGCGGCCCTTCCCGCTCTCCCCGCCGCCTCCGAATTGGGCGAGAGCGATCGTGTCGCGCTGGTGTTTCTGGGGGACGAGGGGCTGGACGCCTCGCTCGCAGCGCTGAATGGGGAGCCTGGACATTGGGTCGCCGGTGCGCTGCCGAGCGATGTCGCCAAGGCCGCGTTCGATCCCACGCCCCTCTCCGCTTTCATGGCCGGAGATGCCCACGACAGCGTGGCCTTTGCTTTCCTGCCGGCGGGGGCAAGACTTCACCCAGGCGCCCTGGCGCGGATCGGACGCGCGCTGCAGGCTCATCCCCGGGCCATCATGCTGTTCGCCGACGTGGATGTGGAAGAGAACGATGGCCGAGTCTGGCCGCTTGCCTTTCCGGCGGCCGATTATGAGCGCAGCCTGGAACAAGGATTTGCAGGCCGGTGCTTCGTGCTGCGGGCGACAGCCCTTCGCACCGCCATGAAACGAGGTGCCAGCACGATCTTTCGCCTTGCCAATTTCATCTATGATTTCCATCCGCTGCCCCCGGGAGCGATCGTCCATCTTCCGGGACCGCTGGCGTGCCTTCCCGCCGCCTGTCTGCGCCAGGGACACGCGGCGCTCAACCGGGCCACGGCCGAGCATCTTGCCGCCACGAAGCAGGACTCTCGCCAGGCGATCGCCATCGGCGAGTGCCTTCCGGCGCTTCGTGTGGCACGCGCCGCACGCCGCGAACTGGTCAGCCTGGTGGTGGATGCAGCCTCGTATCCGGCCCTTGCCGAACGCTGCCTGAAGGCCGCATTGCCGGCCCTGCGGAGGATCGACGGCGAATTGATCGTCATCCTTCCACCCGGCAAGGTCAACGCTACGCTGGAGCCTTTGTTGAAGCAGATGTCCAGAGTAAAGGCGCTGCAGCGGCCAGATCCGCGCAGCACAGCGACCTTCAACACCGCGATCTCCGCAGCCGAGGGAAAGGCGTTGATTTTCCTCGCCGGCGCCATGATGCCCGGCAGCGAAGACTGGCTGGATGAATTGCGCTGCCGCCTGGATGGCCGGGACGCCGGCGCAGTCGCACCCGTCGTGGTCGATGCGGCGGACCGAATCTGTGATGCGGGCTATGTACTCGGGCCAGGCTTCGAAGCGGTGCGCGCATTTACCGACCGGCAGGTGTCGGATCCCGGCTATGGCGATATGCTGCGTGTGGCGCATGAAGTGGGCGCGCTCAGTTTCGATTGCGTCGCCTTCCGGCCGGCAATGATCCGCGAATTGGGCGGCCAGGACGGGATGCGCTTTCCCTTGTTCTTCGGCGGCATCGACCTGAGCCTAAGGCTGCGGGCGAAGGGCTTGCGGCTGGTGCTCACACCAAATGCCGTGCTCCGCGACCTTGGGCCGGGCCGCATCGCCACGTCGGACCTCGGCCGCTCGCCCCTTGCTGCGGCTCGCGCGCGGGAATTGCGCACCCTGCGGGCCAGATGGGGCGAGGTTCTGGCCGACGATCCGCTCTTCAGTCCGATTCTCGCCCGTGCGGGCGCGAGCTATGGCGCATTATGCTGGCCAGCTGTACGGCCCGCCCCCCGCATTTCGTTGCCACCCCAACCACGTGACTGGCCGCTAAGCCTATAGACCAGAGCATCTGGTCCCACCGCGCGCACCTGCTCGCATGAAGAATACCTAGCCGCGATAAATTGGAGTCAGGTTAGCCGTTTGAGGCTTCCTGCGCGGCTCAACGCTCGCGCAGCGCCGTAGAGACACGGTCCACCAACGGGCTGACAAGATATTGCAGCACAGTGCGCTTGCCAGTCGGCATGATGGCCGTTGCGGTCATGCCCGGCATGAGCTTGTCGTTGATTTCCGCTGGAATTGAGCGGCGATCGACATCTACCTCAACCGCGTAATACGGTGCGGAAGTGGCTGAATCCTGCTGCGCATCGCCGGTCACCGTGCGCACCTTCCCCATCATGATCGTGCTGCCGTAGGACTGGAACTGGGGCAACTGGATCTGCACTTCCTCACCAAGCATGACGCGGTCGATATCGACCGTCGAGACCCGCGCACGGATCACCAGCGTATCGGAGGCGGGGACGATATCCATGATCGGATCGCCCGCCCGGATGACGCCACCGATGGTGAAGACCTTCATCTGCTGGACAATACCGGACACCGGCGCCTTAATCTCCACCCGCGATAGGCTGTCTCCCGCAACGACGATCTGCTGGCGCGCATCGCTGATGGTCTTTCGCACATCGGACACCATATTGGCGGCTTCCTGACGATATTCCTTCCGCAATTGCTCGGCCTGAGCCGTCAGTTCCTGGATTTTCTCCCGCGCTTTGGCTTCGGCCACGGAGGAAGCATCGATTTGCGCCTGCATCGCCAATTGCTGGCGTTCCGCCGCTGCCACGCGTGGCACCGAGACCAACCCCTTGACCTGCAGTTCGCGCACCGCTGCCAATTCCTGGTTGATGGTCAAGAGTTGATCCTGGCTGTTCTTGTGCTGGATCTGCGCCTGCTCGATGTCGCGCTGCGCCTGCAGATTCTGCGCGGCGACGACACTGAGAGCCCCGCGCAGGGTATCGCGGCGGCTCTCGAACTGCTTCTTGTTGTCATTGACTGCGTCGGCCACCAGAGGGTCGTGCACCATCGCCAGCACCTCAGGTGGGAAAGTGATGGTTTCGGCCATGTTGCGCTGGGCTTCGAGCCTCGCCTCAAGTGCCAGCGCCTGTGCCAATTGCTTGGTATAGAGCTGCTCCGTCGCAGCACTGCGGGTGGGATCGAGCCGAACCAGCACGTCGCCCGCATTCACGACGCTCCCGTCTCGCACCAGGATCTCGCTGACGATCCCGCCTTCCAGATGCTGGATGGTCTTGCGATTCGACTCCACGGAAACGACGCCCGACGCAATCACCGCCCCGTCGATACGAGAGAACGCCGCCCAGACGAACAGCACCACGACCGTCACTGACAATACCAGATAGCCCCAGGAAAGCGTGGACTTCCAGTCGCTCGGCGCCTCTGGCGCCTTGAGAAGATAGCTATTGTCGAGCATCAGGCTTCCCGGCTGTCCCGATCGCCGCCGATCACCGTCAGGGCTGGAGTCGCCTTCAGGCGCGGCAGGCGGTTGACAATATTATCCCGGTCCCCGTGCGCTTGCACGGCACCGCCGTTCAGGACGAGCAGGTCGTCGCAGAAGGCCAGCAGGCTCATGCGGTGGGTGATCAAAATCACCACCTTTTCGGCGGATCGCAGACGCTGTATCGCGGTTCCGAGTGCCTGCTCGCCGACCGAGTCCAGATTGGCGTTGGGTTCGTCTAGAACGATCAAATAGGGATTTCCGAAAACCGCTCGCGCCATCGCGATCCGCTGACGCTGCCCGCCGGAGAGCACGTAACCGCCTGGTCCGATGGGCGTGTTGAAGCCCTCCGGCAAGGCGCGGATCACGTCCTGCACCCCAGCAAGCTCCGTTGCTTCCACTAGCATCTTGGTGTCTTCGCACTGCACCGGATCGAAGCGAGCAATGTTCTGCGCCACCGTGCCGGGCATGAATTCGATGTCCTGGGGGATATAGCCGACGAGGCGACCGAGTTCATCCGGATTCCAATGGATGAAATCGTGGTCCCCCAACGAGATCGTGCCGCGCCGCGGCGTCCAGACATTCACCAGGAGCCGCGCGAGGCAGGATTTTCCCGCCCCCGAGGGCCCAACGATGGCGAGCACCCGTCCCGGGTAGACCGTAAACGAAACATCGTTGATGATCACCTTGTCAGAGCCGGGAGCCGCGCCCCATACGCGCGAAACCACCAGCGGACCATCCGGGCGCGGCAACGACAGACGCGGTGTGCGATCGGCGCCCAATAGTGCGAGATCAAGGCGATGGCGCGCCTCGGGAAACTGGCTGATCCGCTCCCAGTTCGAAATCAGGCGCTCGATCGGATAGACGCCACGCACCATCAGCATGAGTGCGATGAACATGGCGGTGTTGGCCACAAGTTCATTTAACACCAGCACCGCGCCAATCGAAAACACGATGACATAGATGGCTGCATTGATGAAGCGTGAGGCCGTCCGTACCATGCCGGCCCGCCGCCCCGCCTCCTGCCTCCAGCCCAGCATCGCTGAGTGCAAGAGATGCCAGCGCTCGCGTAGCGGTGGCATCATGCCGAGCGCCCGGGCCGATTCCGAATTGCGGGCCATGGCAATACCGAACTCACTCGCCGCCGCAGCAACTGCGACATAGCGCTTGCTATCCTCGCGCACCACCCATTGGTTAAGCAGCGACATCAGGCTGACGATCAAGATCAGCGTCAGTGCCACCACGCCGTAAACCCAATGGATCATGAACAGGCATGCCACAAGCACTGGAGACCACAGGGCGTCATACACCGCCGTGACGACGGGACCCGTGAGAAAATCCCGGACAAAGTCGAGATCCGCCAGTGTGGTGGGCGTAAATCGATTCGCGGCGTCTTCGCGGTGCAGCGTCGCAAAGAAGGCCTTGCTCAATCGCATGTCGATGGCGATGCCGAGCCGCCCCAGGGCCTTGTCTCGCACATGATCCACCAGGGCGCCCATGGCCACCAGAAAGATCGCGATGATTGAAAGCAGGGCCAATGAGTTAAGGCTTCGGCTGGGCAAAATCCGCATCGAAACCAGTTGGCCGAACAACGGCCCGACCAGGAAGAAGATCGGTATGAACATGCTGATGGCAAATAAAGCCACATAGGCCGGAACGAGATCGCGGATCGCTATGAACGTCGGGGAACTGGCCTGTTTCATAAACAATCCCGGATTTTCTCACTGCCAACATAGCATATTGCTGCGTCGCGGTCAGACGTTTGTCGCAATGCCCGGACCGACCTATGCCAGAAGCTCATCTGTCAGCTGAAGTTGCCGCTGCACGCAATCGACGACCGCATAGCGCTGAACCACGCTCGCGCGCGCCTGCCGGCGGATGCCGTCAAAAGCGCGCGGCTGGTTCAGAACCTGGATCATCCGCTCAGCGAGATGCTGGGGCGAGAAGAAGGGGCTCAGAAAGCCCGTCCGCCCGTCATGTATCACCTCGCGCACCGGCGCCGTGTCCGATCCCACCACGAGGCAGCCCGCGGACATCGCCTCCAGCAGCGACCAAGAGAGAACGAAAGGGTAGGTCAGATACGCGTGGACGGCTGAAACCTGCAGCACCTTGAGAAACACGGGGCGCGGCACCCACCCCAGGAAGATCACCCGCGAAGCGTCCAGTTGCCCGGCGACCTCGGACGTATAGACCTCACGCCACGTTCGTCCATCCACCGATCGTCGCCCGTAGGAGATCTCGTTGCCGCCGACAATGACCACCCGCGCGTCGCGATGCGCCGCCAGCACTGCCGGCAGGGCGCGCATGAATGTGTGGAAGCCGCGGTAAGGCTCCAGATTGCGGGCAACAAAGGTGATGATCCTTTCCCCGGCCCTCAGCGTGCCCGCTCCACCCGGTAGCATCAGCTGTGCGGTCGGGTCCGGGCGAGCCTCATCGACATCGATCCCGTCGTGGATAACCTTGATCTTCCCGTGCAATTCTCTGGGATAGACGCTGCGCTGCCATTGCGTGGGCGCGACACCGCAATCGGCCTGCAGCAAGGACAGCGCCATGGTGGCGTTGTTCATTTCAATGCGCACCAGGCCATCCACGCCGAACTGTGCAAACTCTGCATCGAATCCCACGTCGGCCCCATGGGCGCGATAGAAAAATTCGCAGAACATGACGATCTTGGCCCGCGGAAAAATGGTGCGAAGCGGCAAGGTCTCGCCCCAGCCGGGATGGGCGAAGATGATGTCTGGCTCGATCCCCATGCTGCGGATCGAATTGGCTAGGTAAATGACCTGCTCGGCGCGGTAGCACTCGCCATTGAACCGGCGGGCAAAGGGATGAACGCCCTCGGCGCCGTGGGTTTCCGGCTCGTAGCTGTACTTCAGCAGCTTCACCCCGGGCAGGCTCGTCGCGCTATTGGATCCGAAAGCGAACACCCGCCAGCCTTCGCGCCCCGCAAGAGCCGAAGCCAGATGCCGGTATTGAGCGGGGAAGCTGTTATGGACGAACAGAGCTGTGGGCATGTTCAGGCGGGTTCCTGCCATGCCTGGGACAGGGCATCGAGCGGCACCATATCGCTTTCGTCCATGGCGAAATTCAGCCCTTCAAGCTTTCCTGGATCCGCAACCGCCGTGACAGCCGGGCCGCCCTGCGCCGGCGTCTCGATGCGGTGCACCTCCATGCCCAGGTTGGCATCAAGCATTCTGCGCGAGAACAACAGGCTGAATAGCAATTGGGAACCAAGCATGTTGGGCTTGGTCAAAAGCGCGGCGCGCGCCGCCGTCACCCCTGCGAGGCGTTCGGTAGCTACAGTCCACAAGGTGCCGCCGCCGCGCGTCGGACCGATGGGCAAAAGCAGGTCGGCAAGGAGCAATTGCTCGGCCGCCGCTGAAAGGGGCGTGGTTCCTGCCTCAAAGCGCAGCAGCAGGCGAGCGATATCGGCGACCGCGGGGCTCAGCTCCCCATCTTCCGTCATGACGGCCGCCCCGCCCTCGGGGGCCTCCGCAAGAAGGGTGTCGGATATAAGCACCTTGGCGTTGCCGCCACCGGCAGGCGCTGGCTCGACGGCAAATGGTAAGCAGCGTAGCCGAATGGGCACATAGGGTCGCATCCACCGCCCCTCGCCATCCAGCAGGCGATGGCGCAGGAGGCGCGACGACAGTCCGGCCACCACCTGGACCCGCTGACGCGCCGTCTCTACCATAATCGGGAGGTGGTGGGCCGTCTGAAGCAGCTCGCTATCGCCCAGGGCGACCCGCTCCAGCCCTTCAACGAAGCCGAAGGTGCGCGGGCGCATCCAGTGACACGTCTCGCTCTGGCGCAGGGGTCGAAACCCGAAGATATCCTCATCCACGGCTGTTCATCTCACGCGGGAGCAAACCCCGCAAGCTGCTGCGGAGCAATTGCCTGACGTGCATTTTGATAGAGCACCCCGGCGCGAAAAAGGGACAGGGCGTGGGCATTCAGCAGCCGCATCCCCGCGAGGCCAAACATATGAACGAAGGGGCCGAAGACGTCGCTGGCCAATGCGGCCGGACGAAGGATGAGAAATTGCGGAAAGGGTCCCAGGGGGGGATCTGCGGGTAAACCCATATCCCAGGGTTCCAGCAGCCCGCCCGCATCAAGCGCGGCACTCATCCGGCGGGTGATGTCGTAGGCGGAGCGGAAATAGGCAGCGGCATAGATGCGCTGGGCTGACGCCCTGCTTGGGCTTCCATTCGGCGTCAGAATGGTCGCCCCAGTATTGTCGGGTTGGTCGGCCACTGCATCATCCACGAAGATGGCATCTTGAGGCTGGTCGGGCGGGCAGGCGAAGGGATAGGCCTGGAGCAAGAGCGGCAGCGCACGTACATTTCGGAGTGCAGTCTGCGAATGGCCGGCACCCAGCGGCAGAAACGACCGCAGCGCCAGAAGTTCCAGCCCCTCGGCATCGCGCAGCCAGACAAGCGGATACCAGGCGGCGAGATCCAGGGACTCCATGTGAACGGCCGGGACGGTCTGCAAATCGCGCACGACCGGATACGCGATCTGCGAATAAATGCGGCGGTGTCCGACCTCCCCTTCCAACTTCAACAGGCGCGAATAGAGCCCCTCGAACATCGAGCCACCTTCCGGGAAGCCAAAACGCCCCGGCAATGCCGGGGCGTTGAAATGGTGTCAAGCGTGTGGTGTACGCCCGGCCGATCAGCTGCCGGGCAGCGTGATGTGCTGGTTGTCCCCGGTGAAGTAAACGTCCTGCACGTTCTCCACCGTGAAGCTCTGCAGCGTCGCACCCGCACCGAACGTGATGACCGCGCCATCCGAGGTAAGGGTGACGGAGGCATCGGTCGAGTTGCGGCCGAACAGGTACAGCACATCGCTGCCATCGCCACCGTCGAGCGTATGATCGCCCAGGAAGCTGGAGACCGCGAAGGCATCGTTCCCGTCGCCACCATACATGGTGGAGGTGCCGTTCTGGATAATCGAGAAGCTGTCGTCGCCCGCGCCGCCATACAACGTGTCGTTGCCCGTGCCGGCCGTCAGGATGTCGTTGTCGGCTTCGCCGTACATCAAGTTGTTGCCACTGACCACAACGAGCTGGTCATTGCCGCTACCGCCGAACAACGTATCGAGGCCCGAGAAGCCAGTGATCTGATCGTTGCCGTCGTCACCATACAGTTCGCTCGAAACAACCGACGAGGTGATGACGTCATCACCCAGGCCGCCGTAAAGATGCCCGATTCCGCTGCCGCTGGTGGCACCGGTCAGAACGTCATCGCCTCCGTCGCCATAAAGGAAGTTTCCACCCGTGACGACAATCAGACTGTCAGCGCCGTCGCCCCCGTACAGGGTATCGGCTCCGCTGGTCCCGCCAATCAGAACGTCGTTTCCACCGTCGCCGTGCAGCAGGCTCGCCGTCGAGTGCGAATAGACAAGGTCGTTGCCGTCGCCGCCGTACAGCGTGTCGCTGCCACTGACTCCGGTTCCGGCGTTGAGGACATCGTCTCCCTCGTCGCCATAGAGCAGGTTGCTACCAAAGCCGACAGCGATGGCATCGTTGTCCAGGCCGCCGTAAAGCGTATCCTGTCCGCTGAAGCCATAAACCGTATCAACGTCGTCTCCGCCATACAGCAAGCCGTGCGTGGTGCCGGTCTGGATCAAGTCCGCACCAAGGCCACCATACAACGTGTCGACCCCGCTGCCGCTACCACCGGTAAGAGTATCCGCGCCGGCGTCGCCATACAGAAGGTTGCTGCCACCCGCCACCAGCAGTTGATCATTGTCGTCACCACCGTAGAGCGTATCCGCGCCGCTGAAGCCCGTGATCGCATCCCCGCCGGCATCGCCATACATGATCGCGTTGGTGCTGCCGGTGGCGATGCTATCCACACCGTCTCCGCCGTAGATCGTGTTCAGCCCGATCCCATTGCCGCCAGTGATGACGTCGTTGCCACCGTCGCCAAATAGCAGATTGCTTCCCGATGCGACCACCAATATGTCGTTGTCGTCTCCGCCGTACAGCGTATCCGCGCCACTGAAGCCGACGACGAAATCCCCCCGGAACCACCATAAACGATGCCGCTGGTTGAGTTTACGGTGATCACATCAAGGCCGTCGCCACCGTAGAGCGTATCCACGCCACCGCCAAAGCCGCCAGACAGGGTATCGTTGCCAACATCGCCATACAGCAGGTTGCTCCCGCTCGCGACCAGCAGCGTGTCGTTGTCATCGCCGCCGTAGAGCGTATCCGCGCCGCTGAAGCCCGTGATCGCATCCTCGCCGGCATCGCCATACATGATGGCGTTGGTGCTGCCGGTGGCGATGGTATCGACACCGTCGCCGCCGTAAATCGTGTTCAGGCCTACTCCATCGCCGCCTGTAATATTATCGTCGCCGGAACCGCCGAACAGCAGGTTGCTGCCCGAAGCGACCACCAAAAGGTCGCCGTCGCTGCCGCCATAGAGCGTATCGGATCCGCTAAAGCCAAGGATAACGTCAGAGCCGGAGTCGCCATAAAGCACGCCGGCGGTGGCGCCCGACGCCAATTGATCCGATCCGTCGCCGCCATAGAGTGTGTTGGTGCCGGATCCGCTAGAGCCCTGAAGGCTGTCGTCACCGCTATCACCGTAGACAAGATTGCTACCACCCGTCACCAGGATTTGGTCGCCGTCATCGCCACCATAAATGGTGTTAGCGCCACTGTACCCGGTAATCTGGTCGACGCCCGCGTCGCCATAAAGCAAAGTCGTTCCGTTGGACGTCAGAGAGTCATTTCCGTCGCCACCGTAAAGCGTATCAACACCAGCGCCTGTGCCGCCATAGAGCGTGTCAAGACCGGCACCGCCATACAAAAGGTTACTGCCGCTGGTCACTGCCAACTGATCGTTGTCGGCACCGCCGTACAGGGTATCCAGGCCGCTGCCGCCGTTCAACGTATCAGAGCCGGCATCGCCGTAGAGCAAGCTGGATCCAGCGCTGCTGACGGTATCGGCACCATCTCCGCCAAACAGGGTGTTGACCCCGTTTTCTGGGACTGAATTCGAGACGAGCGTATCGTCACCATACTCGCCATACAGAACGTTGCTGCCGCCCGTTGCCAACAGCTGATCTAGGCCGTCGCCGCCGTATAGGGTGTTTCCATCGCCCGCGGCACGCAACGTGTCGGCGCCATCGTCGCCATAGAGCACGTTCAGATTGCCATTGGCGGTCAAATCATCACCGCCGCTACCGGCGATAAGGGTGCCAGACGAGGCAGCCGTGATCAAAACGTCAGCACCGCTGCCGGTGACGTAGACGAGCCCTTCCAGATCGACGTCAGCCGGTAGCGATGCGAAAACATTTTCGGACGTTTCGTAGATCACAGCATCGACGCTGGAGTCGGTGGGAATAAAGCCCGCCGAACCGCCTGTGCTGGTGAACGCCTCGATCGCCGCGGCGCCCGAGGGATAGACCCCCGCTTGCGTGAGAGCCGCGATAATCTCGGCCTCTTGCGTGGGCGAAATCGCTCCACTCTCGGTCAGAGGGGCCCAGCCCTGCGGCTCATCCCCGTTAACAAGCTGTGTTTCTGTAAGATTATAAAGAGCCATCAAACACCCCCACCACGCCGTTCGCCGTCAGCGTGACGAAAAAAAGAAAAGGTTAGACTGATCCTGCCCGAAAGACACGAACCTTTGCCGCCGCTTCGCGCGTCACAGATGACGCCCCCGCTGCGATTTTCGCCTCGGCCCTCGAAAGGGCCAAACACAACCCGACCATCGGATCACGATCCGACAAGCCGACCAACTCAATGTCCTGTCCGGTGCGCGAAACGATTGGAGACCCAAGGAACAAGGCTTCCGCCCGAACCTGAGACTCCCCACCACGCACGCGCAGCCTTATCCCCAGCAGCGGGGTTGCACGACCGCGAGAGCCCGCAAAGCTGCCCGCGGTTGCCCAGGGCGACCATTGTACATTGCGGCCGCCACTCAACACCTGATACTCAAGACCGAGCGCGCTCGGCGCCCCGACCACAGCCACACCCTCGATCGGCAAGGGTGCCGCAGGACCGCCAAGCCATTCGCCAGCGCCAACCCGCACATCGCCGCGACGCGCCAAATGACCCAAAATCTGAATGGAGGCCCCATCGGTCTCGTTTTGAATGACAGCAGCACCGGGCGCCACGGGCCCACCCGCGGTAACCCGCGAAACACCTTCAAGCGTCACGCGTGCATCGAGCGAACCGCCGGGCTCCATGGCCCGAACCTTGATCTGCACGCTGGCAGATCCGACGGACCGGATGACGAGCGCAGCCCCGGGAGCGACAAGGACGCCTGACGCCGAGCGCGGATCGCCGATCAGCGTCACGACCTGCTGAGCCCGAGCATCACATGCAACTTCTACGAGCGGGGGCAACCTGGTATTGCCGGCTGAGGCGTAGCGCAACACATAGAGCCCCGGCTCCACATTCACGCTCGACACTCGAATGTCGCCACCAGCCGCCACTGACGCCCCCATTTGTCCCAGAATTCGCCGTGTTTGAAATATGCCCGCCCACCCTCCCGTCGTCAACCACTGAATGCTTTGGCGCGCCCCACAAGCTCAGCAATAACAGGGATTTGTGGTGCTCAGTAG